>NZ_JBHUZM010000002.1:0-175607 GCF_042667665.1 Streptomyces sp. NPDC057307
GTGCCGCACTGACGCCGAGCCCGTGCCGAGCCAGTCGCGAACCCGCGCCGAACCGGCGCCGCGACCGTGTCGAACCGGCGCCGCGCCCGCGCTCAGTGCGGCGCGGCGGGAGCCGGCGCCTTGCCGACCTCGGCGGAGGCCGCGGAAGCGGCGACGGCCTCCGCCGGCTCCGAAGTCCCCTTGCCACCCCAGTGGTTGAAGGCCAGGTTCAGCACGATCGCCACCACACACCCCGTGCTGATCCCGGAGTCGAGCACCACCAGCAGATCCTTCGGGAACGCGTGGTAGAACTCCGGCGCCGCGATCGGTATCAGGCCGATGCCGACGGCGGCGGCCACTATCAGGGCGTTCTCGCCCTTCTCCAGCGCGGCGGTCGCCAGCGTCTGGATGCCGCTCGCCGCGACCGAGCCGAAGAGGACGATGCCCGCGCCGCCGAGTACCGGCAGCGGGACGAGCGCGATCACCGAGGCCAGCACCGGGCACAGGCCCAGCAGAATGAGGATGCCGCCGCCCGCGGCGACGACGAAGCGGCTCCGGACCTTGGTCATGGCGACCAGTCCGATGTTCTGCGCGAAGGCGCTGCACATGAAGCCATTGAAGAGCGGGCTGATGGCGCTGCCCAGCGTGTCGGCGCGCAGTCCGCCCTCGATGACACGCTCGTCCGCCGGCCGGTCCACGATCTTGCCGAGCGCCAGCATGTCGGCGGTCGACTCCGTCATGCAGACGAGCATCACGATGCACATGGAGATGATCGCCGCGATCTCGAACTGCGGCGCCCCGAAGTGGAAGGGCGTCGGGAAGCCGACGAGATCCGCGTCCCTGATCGCGTCGAAATTGGTCATGTTCATCGGGATCGCCACGACGGTGCCGACGACCAGGCCGAGCAGGATGGCGATCTGCTGCAGAAAACCGCGCAGCAGCTTCCGCAGGACCAAGACGATCAGCAGGGTGAGCCCGGCCATCCCGATGTTCTTCATGGAGCCGTAGCCGTCGGCCGTGGCGTCGCCGCCCTGGGACCAGTTGAAGGCCACCGGGAGCAGGGAGACACCGATCAGGGTGATGACGGTGCCGGTGACGACGGGTGGGAAGAAGCGGACCAGTTTGGAGAAGTACGGCGTGAGGATGAATCCCAGCACGCTGGCGACGATGATCGCGCCGAAGATGACGGTGATGCCCTCGGCGCCGCGCTCCCGCCCGATGGCGACCATCGGTGTCACACCGGCGAACGAGACGCCGTTGACGAACGGCAGACGCGCGCCGACCTTCCAGAACCCGAGGGTCTGGAGCAGCGTGGCGATGCCGGCGGTGAAGAGGCTGGCGCCCATGAGGAACGCGGTGTCCCGGGCGTTCAGGCCCACGGCGGGCCCGACGATCATCGGCGGCGCCACCACGCCCGCGTACATGGCGGCCACGTGCTGCAGGCCGCTGGTGAACATCTTGAAGGGCGGCAGTGTCTCGTCGACCGGATGCTTGCGATCCTGGTCGGGTATCCCGCCGGATACCTCGCCGGGTATCTCGCCGGGTATCTCATCGGCGGCGGGGGCGTCTTTGCGAAGCCTGGGCTTGGCGGCCACGGGTGTTCCTCCGGTCGGTTACGCGTCGGCGGCGACGCGGGTATCAGGGAGGTGCTGGGGACGGAGACGATCATGCGGGTGGCATGCAAAGTAACGAGCCCGTGTTACGTACACGAGTCACCGTCCCGGGTGGTGGCGCACCGTTGTGCGGTACGCCACCACCCGGACACGGCTGCCAGGAACCCCGCTCGGGCCCCATGGCCGCCGGTCGAGGGCCGTCCCCCTCGACCGGACTTCCGGGAAGTTCAGACAGAAAATTCAGACGGGCAGATCGGCCAGTCAACTCAGGCAGGCAGATCAGGCGGCCCCGGTCAGCCCGCCGCCGCGATCCGCGCGAGGCGCCGCGCCTCGATCCGCGTGGAGCGGGCGATGGCGTCCTCGTCCACCGTGGTCAGGTGGTTGTCCTCCACGACGGTCCGGCCGTTGACGAGGGAGAGCGTGACGGGCGCGGCGGCCCCGAAGACAAGGGCGATGACCGGGTCGGCGATGGAGGAGTGGGCCAGGGTGTCCAGCTTCCACAGCACCAGGTCGGCGAGCTTCCCGGTCTCGATCGAGCCGATCTGGTCGGCGCGGCCCAGGACTTGGGCGCCACCGTACGTGCCGAGCCGCAGCGCCTGACGGGCCGTCAGTGCGGACTCGCGGTGGGCGCCGAGGCGGTTGATGAGCAGCGCGTTGCGCAACTCGGTGTGCAGTTCGCCCGATTCGTTGGACGCGGTGCCGTCCACGCCGAGGCCGACGGGGACGCCGGCCTTCAGCATGTCGGGTACGCGCGCGATACCGGCCGCGAGACGGGCGTTGGAGGACGGGCAGTGCGCCACGCCCGTGCCGGTGCGGGCGAAGGCGGCGATGTCGGAGTCGTTCATATGGACGCAGTGGGCCATCCATACGTCGGAGCCGAGCCAGCCCGTCGACTCGAAGTAGTCGGTCGGGCCCATCCCGAACAGCTCCTTGCAGAACTGCTCCTCCTCGACCGTCTCGCTGCCGTGGGTGTGCAGCCGTACGCCCTTGCGGCGCGCCAACTCGGCTCCCTGGCGCATCAGTTCGGTGGAGACCGAGAACGGCGAGCACGGCGCGACGGCGATCTGGGTCATCGCGTCGAACGAGGCGTCGTGGTACTGGTCGACGGTCGCCTCGGTGGCGGCGAGCGCGCCCTCCAGCGACTCGACGGCGAAGTCCGGCGGCAGGCCGCCGTCCGACTGGCCGCGGTCCATGGAGCCGCGGGCGAGCGTGAACCGTACGCCCGTCTCCGACGCGGCCCCGATGATGGCGCCGGACAGATCGCCCGAGCCCCGGGGGTACACGTAGTGGTGGTCCATCGCGGTGGTGACCCCGCCGCGCGCCATCATCGCGAGGGAGCCCTGGGCGGCGGCGCGCACCATGGACTCGTCGATGCGCGCCCACGTCGGGTAGAGCGCCACCAGCCAGTTGAACAGGTTGTGGTCGGTGGCCAGACCGCGGGTGATCCACTGGTAGAAGTGGTGGTGGGTGTTGACCAGGCCGGGGGTGACGAGATGGCCGGTGCCGTCGACACGCCGTACGACGTTCTCCAGCCCGGCGGGGGCCCGGCCGGGCCCCACGGATTCGATGAGGTTGTCCGCGACGACGACGTGACCCGAGGCGTACTCGGTGTCGTTCGCGTCCACTGTCGCGATGGCACAGTTCTCGATGACGATGCGCGAAGCCGCCATGGCGGGTCCTCGTTCTTCCCATTGGGTGGGCGGATCCGGGGGTCGAGCGGGGTGACGACCGGAACCGCGGTTCTGTCGGTGCGCAGATGCCCCCGCTCTTCCCCCATGTCGCCGCCTTGTGAAGGGGCTTGACGCCGGCGCGCGCGTCGGAGGTACGGCGAGGTGGTGCTAGGGCCTGTCTTCAAAGTAGCGCCGTCCGCCCGTAGGGCGGGGCCTGCGGCGGCTGGTGCGGTGCATCGCAAGGCGGAGGATCGGCCTCGTACTGGGCGTACTTGGGCGATTCCGACAACGCGGCGAGGTGCCGTGCCAGGCGTCGCAGGCCAGGCGGGACTTTGAAGACAGGGCCTAGAGGGTGGTCAGGTCGAGCGGGATCCGCGGTTCGACGCCGTCGCGCAGCACGGTGGCCTCGATGAGGCCGTACGGGCGGTCGGCGGCGAAGTAGACCTCGTTGTCGTTCTTCAGTCCGAACGGTTCGAGGTCCACCAGGAAGTGGTGGTTGTTGGGCAGCGAGAACCGGATCTCGTCGATCTCGCTGCGGCTGTTGATGATCCGCGAGCCCATCTGGTAGAGCGTCTGCTGGAGCGAGAGGGAGTACGTCTCGGCGAACGCCTGGAGCATGTGCTTGCGCGCCTGCTCGTAGGACTTCTCCCAGTTGGGCATCCGCTCGGCGTCGTCGGTCCAGTTGTAGCGCCACCTGGCCGACACGTCGGTGGCGAGTATGCGGTCGTACGCCTCGCGGAGCGTCGTGTACTTGTCCTTGACGTAGCCCCAGAACTCGGAGTTGGTCGAGTTCAGCACCGTCAGGTCCTTGAGGCCGGAGATGATCTCCCACTTCTCGCCGTCGAAGGTGATCTGCGAGACGCGGGTCTCCTGGCCCTTGCGGACGAAGGAGTGCTTGACCTCGTCGGCGCCGATGAACTTGGAGTTGGCGTCGGAGGTCGCGATGCGCTCCCAGGCGTACTCCTCGATCCGGATACGTGCCCGGTGGATCGGGTCCTGGCTGGTGACGAAGTGCCGGGCGAGATGGATGCCGAACTGCTCGGCGGACTCGATGCCGTGCTCCTTGGCGAACGCGTACACCGTGTTCTTGGTGGTGTCGGTCGGCAGGACGTTGGCGTTGGAGCCGGAGTAGTGGACCTCCTCCATGTCGCCGGAGAGGGCGACGGAGACGTTCAGGTCCTTGATGTGATGGGTGTCGCCGTCCCGCACGATCTTGACGACGCGGTTCTCCGCTTTGCCGTACTGGTTCTGGCCGAGAATGGTCGGCATCTGCTAGCTCCCTCGGTATACGGAGTAGCCGAACGGGTTGAGCAGCAGCGGTACATGGAAGTGTTCGCCGGGAGTGACGGCGAAGGTGATCGCCACTTCCGGGAAGAACGCACCGCTGTCCCGTAGCGCGGGGGCATCCTGCTGTGCCTCGGCTTGCTTCTGACTCTGAGTGTGGAAGTACGCCTCGGTCTCGAAGTCGAGACGTACATGGGTCGTTCCTTCCGGCAGCGCCGGCAGGTCCTTGCAGCGCCCGTCCGCGTCGGTCGCCGACCGGCCCAGGACCACCCACTGCTCGCGGCCGCCGCTGCGGGCGGAGAGCGAGACGGCGACGGACCCGGCGGGGCGGCCGACGCTGGTGTCCAGGATGTGCGTGGACACCGAGGCGGTGGTTCGCGTGCTCAAGGGGATCACTCTCCTACTTCTGCTGCTTCGGCGCGTCTTCTTGTACGAGGCGGGTCAGCCGGATGCGGTTGATCTTGCCCAGCTCGGTGCGGACGACGGCCCGCTCCTGCTCGGGCGGGTTGCCGATCCGTATGCGGACCGCGTCCCGCATCTGCTCACCGGTCCTGCCGGTGGCGCAGATCAGGAAGACGTGTCCGAACCTGTCCTGGTAGGCCAGGTTCAAGTCGAGCAGTTCCGCCTTGAGTTCGTCGGACGCCCCGGCCATGCCCCGCTGTTCGCGGGCCGAGGTCGGGTCGCCCGGCTTCGGCCGGCCGATGGGCGGGTGCCCGGCCATCGCCTCCGCCAGATCGTCGGCGGTCAGTCCCGCCGTCGCGGTGTCACTGGCGGCGAAGAGGGCGTCGGCGGTGGCGTACGGACGGTGGGCGAGCAGTTCGCTCCCCCATGCCGTACTGGCGCACACCTCGTGCAGTGCGGCGAGCGCCGCGCTGTCGGAGGAAGTGTTGAACCGGGTGAGGCCCGGTGGCGGGTCGGTCGTCACGGGAGCCTCCGTGGCTGTGCTTGACGGGCTGCGGGATAGCTAACGCCTTCACGAACATCACGTCAACACTTTGTTGAATTCTTTCGAGCGGCGGGGCTCAAGCGCGTCAGCCCGCCCGTCAGCCCGTCTCCGACCGGTTCAGATAGTTGTAGACGGTGAACCGGCTGACCCCGAGGGCGCCGGCGACGGTCTCCACACCGTGCCGTACGGAGAAGGCCCCGCGCGCCTCCAGCGAGCGGACCACCGACTGCTTGGCCTTGCGGTCGAGTTCCGACAGGGGCATCCCGTGCCGGCGCTCCAGCGCGACGAGGATGTGGTCCAGCGATTCGGAGAGCTGCGGGAGGCGTACGGCGACGACGTCCTGGCCCTCCCAGCTCAGGACGACATCGTCGGGCCGGGCCTGGTCGGGCCGTACGGTCTCCGCGCCCATCGCGTCGACGAGCGGCTTCACCGCCGCGAGCAGCGGATGGCCGGACACGCCCGACAGCTCTGCCGCACGCGACGAATCGGCCATCCCCGACGGCCCGGCCACATCAGACGGCCCGGTCACACCCGATGGCTCGGCAACCCCCGACGGCTCGGTCACTTCCCGTCCTCCGCGATCACGTTCACCTGGAGCGAGACACGGGTGGCACCGGCCTCCAGGGAGCGGCGGAGCAGGGCGTCGACGGCCGAGATGACGGCGTCGGCGCCGCCCTCGGCGGTGTTGCCGAACGGTCCGACGTCCACGGCGTCCAGTTCGGCCGCCTGGATGACCTCGCGGGCCACCACGGCATGGCCGGGGGCCTCGTCCAGGTCGAACGGCTCGGTCGTGAATTCCACTCTCAGTCGCACGCGCACAACCTACTGCGGGAAAGGCCGGCCCTTGCCCGAAATCGGGGCCGCCCTCTTGACAGCCCTCCCGAATCCCAGGCAATCTTCCATTAAGCAGAAACTAACTTCCGCGATACGGAAGGAGCGCAGAACCCCTCATGGCCCCCTTCACGAACAAGCCCGGCTCCGAGCAGCGCTTCAATGTGAACCTGTCGATCCTCTTCACCGAACTCCCGCTCCTGGAGCGCCCCGCGGCAGCCGCCGCGGCGGGCTTCACCGCGGTCGAGCTGTGGTGGCCCTGGATCGAGACCCCCACCCCGCCGCAGGCCGAGCTGGACGCCCTGAAGAAGGCCCTCGACGACGCGGGCACCCAGCTCGTGGGACTGAACTTCTACGCCGGCCAACTGCCCGGCCCCGACCGCGGCGCGCTCTCGCTGCCCGGCGAGGAGTCGGACCGCTTCCGCGCGAACATCGACGTGGCGGCCGACTTCGCCGCCTCGGTGGGCTGCAAGGCGCTCAACGCGCTGTACGGGAACCGCGTCGAGGGCCTCGAGCCGCAGGCGCAGGACAAGCTCGCCCTGGAGAATCTGGTCCTCGCCGCCCGCGCGGCCGACCGCGTCGGGGCGACCCTGCTGATCGAGGCGCTCAACAGGCCGGAGTCCCCGCGCTATCCGCTGGTGAGCGCCGAGGCCGCGATCGAGGTCGTGGACCGGGTCAACGCCGCCACGGGGCTCGGCAACGCCGCGTTCCTCCTCGACATCTACCACCTGTCGATGAACGGTCTGGACGCCGAGGCGCTGGCCGAGGTCATCGACACGTACGCCGACAGGACCGGTCACGTACAGATCGCCGACAACCCCGGCCGCGGCGCGCCCGGGACGGGCACGCTCCCGCTGCGGGACCTGCTCGACCGGCTCCGCAAGGCCGGTTACGAGGGCTGGGTCGGCCTTGAGTACAAGCCCGGCGACCGCCCGAGCGCCGAGTCCTTCGCGTGGCTGCCGGACGAGGCGCGCGCCGCACGCTGAACCCGGACACCCGGTGTCCGGGCGCCCCGACCCGAACAGGACGCACACACGTATGCGAGAGAGGCACCCCCGATGAGCACACTTCCCAAGGTGGCATGGATCGGCCTCGGCATCATGGGGTCCCCCATGGCCGAGAATCTGATCAAGGCCGGATACTCCGTGACCGGCTTCACGCTGGAGCGGGAGAAGCTGGACCGGCTGGCGGCCAACGGCGGCTCGGTGGCTCCCTCGATCGGCGAGGCCGTCGAGGGAGCGGACGTCATCATCACGATGGTGCCCGCCTCTCCCCAGGTCGAGGCCATCGCCTACGGCGAGGACGGCATCCTGGCCAACGCCAAGGAGGGCGCCCTGCTGATCGACATGTCGTCGATCACCCCGCAGACGTCGATCGACCTGGCCGAGGCCGGCCGGGCCAAGGGCGTCCGCGTCCTCGACGCGCCGGTGTCCGGCGGTGAGGCGGGGGCCGTCGAGGCGGTCCTGTCGATCATGGTCGGCGGCGAGCAGGCCGACTTCGACCAGGCCAAGCCGCTCTTCGACGTACTGGGCAAGACCATCGTCCTGTGCGGTCCGCACGGCGCCGGTCAGACGGTGAAGGCGGCCAACCAGCTGATCGTCGCCGTCAACATCCAGGCGTGCGCCGAGGCCGTGGTCTTCCTGGAGAAGTCCGGCGTGGACCTGAACGCCGCGCTGGACGTCCTTAACGGTGGTCTGGCCGGCTCGACCGTCCTGACCCGTAAGAAGGACAACTTCATCAACCGCGACTTCGCGCCCGGCTTCCGGATCGACCTGCACCACAAGGACATGGGCATCGTCACCGACGCCGCCCGCAACGTCGGCGCCGCGCTGCCGGTCGGCGCGGTCGTCGCGCAGCTGGTCGCCTCGCTGCGCGCGCAGGGCGACGGCGGTCTCGACCACTCGGCGCTGCTGCGTGCCGTCGAGCGGCTGTCCGGCAACCAGGTCTGACCTGCCCCGGCCCGGCCCACAGACTCCGGGTTGCGGCGGCGCTGACACCTGTCCTGTCGCGCCCAGGTGCCGCCGCAGCCCGGGAACCACTTCCCGCTCCCGCACCACTTTCAGCGAACAGCTCTCCCGTACGGAAGGTCCCACCCGCCACCATGACGCAGCGTGTGCTCACGACCGAGTCAGGCGCCCCGGTCGCCGACAACCAGAACTCCGCCACCGCCGGTGCCGGCGGCCCCCTTCTCCTCCAGGACCAGCACCTGCTGGAGAAGCTCGCCCGGTTCAACCGGGAGCGCATCCCGGAGCGGGTCGTGCACGCCCGCGGCTCCGGCGCGTACGGGTACTTCGAGGTGACCGACGATGTCACCGGCTTCACCAGCGCCGACTTCCTGGCCCAGGTGGGCCGGCGCACCGAGACGTTCCTGCGCTTCTCGACCGTCGCCGACTCGCTCGGCGGCGCGGACGCCGTCCGTGACCCGCGCGGCTTCGCGGTGAAGTTCTATACGACGGACGGCAATTACGACCTCGTCGGCAACAACACGCCGGTCTTCTTCATCAAGGACCCGCTGAAGTTCCCCGACTTCATCCACTCGCAGAAGCGCGACCCGTTCACGGGCCGTCAGGAGCCGGACAACGTCTGGGACTTCTGGGCGCACTCCCCCGAGGCGACGCACCAGGTGACGTGGCTGATGGGCGACCGCGGCATCCCCGCCTCGTACCGGCACATGAACGGCTACGGCTCGCACACCTACCAGTGGACGAACGCCGAAGGCGCGGCCTTCTTCGTCAAGTACCACTTCAGGACCAACCAGGGTGTGCGCTGTCTGAGCAGCGACCAGGCGGCCGAACTCGCGGGCAGGGACGCGGGCTCGCACCAGACGGATCTGCTCCAGGCCATCGAGCGCGGTGTGAATCCGTCGTGGACGCTGCACGTCCAGGTGATGCCGGCGGCCGACGCCGCCGCGTACCGCTTCAACCCGTTCGACCTCACGAAGGTGTGGCCGCACAGCGACTACCCGCTGCGCCGGGTGGGCCGGCTGGTCCTCGACCGGAATCCGGACAACGTCTTCGCGGAGGTCGAGCAGGCGGCGTTCTCGCCGAACAACTTCGTTCCCGGTATCGGCCCTTCGCCGGACAAGATGCTCCAGGGCCGCCTCTTCGCGTACGCCGACGCGCACCGCTACCGGCTGGGCGTCAACCACACCCTGCTGCCGGTGAACGCGCCCAGGGCGACCGCCGCCGTGAACTACGGCCGGGACGGGCTCATGGCCACCCGCAACGGCTCGCGCCACGACAAGAACTACGAGCCCAACTCGTACGACGGACCGGCGCAGAGCGGCGCCGCGCACTCCGCGCCGCTCGCGGTCCACGGCTGGACCGGCACCCACGAGGCGCCGGCCCACACCAAGGACGACGACTTCTTCCAGGCCGGTGAGCTGTACCGGCTGATGTCGGAGGAGGAGAGGTCCCGGCTCGTCGCGAACATCGCGGGCGGGCTCTCCCAGGTGACGCGCGACGACGTGATCGAGAAGAACATCGCGCACTTCCACGCCGCCGACACCGCGTACGGCACCCGCGTCGAGGCGGCGGTCCGCGCGCTGCGCGAGGACTGAGCGACAACGCCGGGCAACAGAACCGGGCGACGACAGCCGCGCGAAGCGGCCAACAGCCGTCCCTCCCGTCGGCCCTCGTGAGGGGTGGCCGGCGGGAGGGACATCCCCGGGACCGCGGCGGCGCGCGAGCCAGTGCGGTGGTGAGGGGAGCGGGGGTCACCTTTCTGACCTGAAGGAAGGTGCGCCCGCGCTTCCCGTCGCCGTCGCCGCGGTCCCACAGCCTCTCCTGAGGCTCCGCCATACGCCGTCCGGCGGTGCGAATGTCCCGTCGCGCCGGCCTCGCACCGTCGGACGGTCTTCAACGCCGCATACCAGAGACAAGAGCCCGGCCGATTCCCCGGCCGGGCTCTTGTGCGACCTCACCGGGTCTGCACACTGAAGGGATGCGTCTTCTCGCGTTCCTCGCCCTGACCGCCGCGGCGATCACCATCGCCGTCGTCCAGCGGGACTACTCCTGGCTGCTCGCGCCGGTCTCCGTGTTCCTGTTCCTGGGGCTCTCCCCGTTCGCGACGAGCAAGGCCCCGAAGGCGGCGGTACGGCGGCCGGTCACCGGCGCGGCGGCGGGAGGCGCCGTCGGTGCCACCGGGGCTGTCACCGCGGCCAGTTGGTGGGCCGACGGGCACGCGCCGGGCGACGGCAAGGCGGACGCCCGCGGTGCGGAGGAGGACGGCGGATGCGGGGGCTGTGGAGGCTGCGAGGCCTGACGTACGCGCACGGCGGCGCCCCCGCCCGGAGTTCCGGACGGGGGCGCCCTGCCGTGAGTGTCCTGACCGCCGGTCAGTTGCCGTCAGACGAGCGGCCTGACCTCCGTCGGCGCGTGACCGGGCTCGGTGGCGAGCTCCTCCCACTCGTTCACCTTGTCGATCCGCACGCCCATCGAGATGTTGGTGACCCGCTCCAGGATGGCCTCGACGACCACCGGCACCCGGTACTCGGCCGCGAGCTTCTTCGCCTGCTCGAAGGCCGGCAGCAGCTGGTCGGGCTCGGTGACCCGGATCGCCTTGCAGCCCAGGCCCTCGACGACCTTGACATGGTCGACCCCGTAGACGCCCAGCTCCGGTGAGTTGAGGTTCTCGAACTCCAGGTTGACCTGGAAGTTGATGTCGAGATTGCGCTGCGCCTGCCGGATGAGCCCCAAGTAGGCGTTGTTCACGAGCACATGCACGTACGGGATCCTGTGCTGCGCGCCGACGGCCAGCTCTTCGAGCATGAACTGGAAGTCGTAGTCGCCGGAGAGCGCGACCACCGTCGTGTCCGGATCGGCCTTCGCGACACCGAGCGCGGCAGGGATCGTCCAGCCGAGCGGTCCCGCCTGGCCGCAGTTGATCCAGTGGCGCGGCTTGTAGACGTGCAGCATCTGCGCGCCGGCGATCTGCGAGAGACCGATGGTGGTGACGTACCGGGTGTCGGGACCGAAGGCGCGGTTCATCTCCTCGTACACGCGCTGCGGCTTCAGCGGCACGTTGTCGAAGTGCGTCCTGCGGTGCAGGGTGCCCTTGCGCTCCAGCACCGACTCGATCCACTCGGCGCGGTCGGGCAGCTGACCCGCCGCCTTCAGCTCCTTCGCCACCTCGACGAAGAGCGTCAGCGCGTCCTTGGCGTCCGAGGCGATCCCGTAGTCCGGCGCGAAGATCTTGCCGATCTGGGTGGGCTCGATGTCGACGTGGACGAAGGTGCGGCCCGCGGTGTAGACGTCGAGCGCGCCGGTGTGCCGGTTGGCCCAGCGATTGCCGATGCCGAGGACGAAGTCCGAGGCCAGGAACGTCTCGTTGCCGTAGCGGTGCGAGGTCTGGATGCCGACCATGCCCGCGTTGAGGTCGTGGTCGTCGGCGATGGTGCCCCAGCCCATCAGGGTCGGGACGACCGGCGTACCGGTCAACTCGGCGAATTCCACGAGCAGTTCGGACGCGTCGGCGTTGATGACACCGCCGCCGGCGACGATCAGCGGACGCTCCGAGGCGGTCAGCATGGTGAGCGCCTTGGCGATCTGCGCGCGGGTCGCGGACGGCTTGTAGACCGGCAGCGGCTCGTACGTCTCGATGTCGAACTCGATCTCGGTCAGCTGCACGTCGATCGGCAGGTCGATGAGGACCGGGCCGGGCCGGCCGGAGCGCATCAGATGGAACGCCTGCTGGAAGACACCGGGGACCTGCGCGGCCTCCAGGACGGTGGTGGCGGCCTTCGTGACGGGCTTGGCGATGGACGCGATGTCGACGGCCTGGAAGTCCTCCTTGTGGATCACCGCGACCGGGGCCTGGCCGGTGATGCACAGGATCGGGATGGAGTCACCGATCGCGGAGTACAGGCCGGTGATCATGTCGGTGCCGGCCGGGCCGGACGTGCCGATGCAGACACCGATGTTGCCCGCATGCGTACGGGTGTAGCCCTCGGCCATGTGGGAGGCGCCCTCCACATGGCGGGCGAGCGTGTGGTCGATGCCGCCGGCCTGTTCGAGGGCCTTGTAGAAGGGGTTGATCGCCGCGCCCGGCACACCGAACGCGTCGGTGACGCCTTCGCGCTTGAGGATCTCAACTGCCGCTCGGGCAGCGGTCATACGAGGCATGGGGTGCTCCTGCTTCAGCCTGGTGGACTCGGGCTCTGTCGCGCCACCTGAGAGCGTCGATTCCGTCGATTCCTTCATTTCCACGATGCGGAATTCATGTTCTGCTATGTGGAATCAATCTAAAGTGCCTTCCTGACGGCGTCAAGGGATGGCCCAAGACCCTCCCCAACGCGGGCCCGGTGTTGGACGATGGGCGGCGGAAGGGGGGTGGCGAACGTGGGGAAGAGCGTCACTGTCCGCTGTCCCGACTGCGGACACGGCCATCAGTTCACGGCGCCGGCCTACCCCTGCCCCTGTGGCTCGGCCGTCTCGGCGCCCCTGATCACCGGCGCGCCGGCCACCCGTGTGGTGCGCCGGTCCTGGGACGACGAGTGGGTGACCGTCGGCTGCTCCGGATGCGGCCGGCGCGACCAGTGGCCCCACCCGGAGCTGGGCTGCCAGTGCGGGGCGGTGCTGCGGGTGCCCGTCAGGCCCGTGACGGTCGGCACGAAGCACGACGCCGTGAACGCCGCCGCGCTCTATCTGCGCGAGATCGGCTTCCGGGACGTCGTCCGGTGCGAGGGGGAGCCGGAGGCAGGTGTCGATCTGCGCGGTCCCGGACTCGTCGCCCAAGTGGAGCCGGGCGCGCGCCCGGCCGATCTGCGCGCCGTGGAGTGCCTGTGGCTCAACGCGCTGAGCGAGTCGGCGGTGAGCGCCTTCTTCTCCCTGGCCGGTTACGCGGACGAGGCCCGCGACCGCGCCGACGACCTCGGGGTGCCGCTCTTCGTCCTGGACCCGACGGGCGCACCGCAACCGGTCAACGGCCCTGCGGACGAACTGGATCGCTCACACGCCTGACCGGATTCCCGGACCGCGCGCGACCCGCGCGGGCATACTTTCTCCATGCGAATCCGCCCCGCGGTCCCCGCCGACCTCCCCCTTCTGCAGAACATCGAGAGGGCCGCCGGTGAACCCTTCCGCGCCGTCGGCATGGCCGCGGTCGCCGACGACGAACCCCCGGGCATCGACCTCCTCGACCGCTATCTGCGCGCGGGCCACGCCTGGGTGACCGACGACGACACGGGCCACCCGGTCGCGTATCTGATCTACGACGAGATCGACGGCGCCGCCCATATCGAGCAGGTCTCCGTCCACCCCGCGGCCTCGGGGCGCGGAGTGGGCCGCGCTCTCATCGAGCATTTGGCCGGCCGGGCGGCGAACGCGGGCCTGGCGGGACTCACCCTGACCACCTTCGCGGACGTCCCGTGGAACGCGCCGTACTACACCCGGCTCGGCTTCCGCACCCTCGCGGAGGACGAACTCACCGACGGCCTACGGGAGATCAGACGCGCCGAGGCCGCCCACGGCCTCGACCACTGGCCCCGCGTCTGCATGCGCCGCGCCACGACGGCGAGTTGAGGTCCGAGGGCGCCGCGCGCCGCTCAACTCAGGTCGCTTTCCTCGTACTCCGCCGCCGAGCCCTTCGCCGTGCGCTCGCGCAGTTCGATGCGACGGATCTTGCCGGAGACCGTCTTGGGCAGTTCGGCGAACTCGATGCGGCGTACGCGCTTGTACGGGGAGAGCACCGCGCGCGAGTGGGCGAAGAGCAGCTTCGCCGTGTCCGGGCCCGGCTCCCAGCCGGCCGCCAGGACGACATACGCCTTCGGCACGTTGAGCCTCACCGGGTCCGGCGCCGGGACGACGGCGGCCTCGGCCACCGCCGGGTGTTCCAGCAGCGCGCTCTCCAGTTCGAACGGCGAGATCTTGTAGTCGGACGCCTTGAAGACCTCGTCCCGCCTGCCGCTGAAGGTGATGTAGCCGTCGGCGTCGCGCGAGCCGATGTCGCCGGTGCGGTAGTAGCCGTCCGCCATGGCCTCGGCCGTACGCTCCGGGTCGCCGTGGTAGCCGGTCATCAGCCCGACGGGGGCGTTGGCGAGGTCCAGCGCGATCTCGCCCTCGGTGGCGCCCGGCACGCCGGTGACCGGGTCGAGCAGCTCCACGACATAGCCGGGGGTCGGCCGGCCCATCGAGCCGGCCTTGAGCAGCTGCCCCGGCGAGTTGGCGACCTGGACGGCCGTCTCGGTCTGGCCGAAGCCGTCCCTGATCGTCACGCCCCACTCCCTGCGTACGGTCTCGATGACCTCGGGGTTGAGCGGTTCACCGGCGGCGACGACCTCGCGCGGGCGGTTGCGCAGCTGGGTGAGGTCGGCCTGGATGAGCATCCGCCACACGGTGGGCGGCGCGCAGAAGCTGGTCACCCTGGCGCGGTCCATCTCGGCCATGAGCCGAGTGGCGTCGAAGCGGGTGTAGTTGTGGATGAAGACGGTCGCCTCGGCGTTCCAGGGGGCGAAGAGGTTGGACCAGGCGTGCTTGGCCCAGCCGGGTGAGGAGATGTTCAGATGCACGTCGCCGGGCTTGAGCCCGATCCAGTACATCGTCGCGAGATGGCCGATCGGGTACGAGACATGGGTGTGTTCGACCAGCTTGGGGTGGGCGGTGGTGCCGGAGGTGAAGTAGAGCATCAGGGTGTCGTCGGCGCGGGTGACCCCGTCCGGCTCGAAGTCCGTGGGCGACCGGTGGGACGCCTCGTACGCCCGCCAGCCGTCCTCGTCAACATCGGCGCCTTCGCCACCGACCACGATCCGGGTGTACTCCCCCGGCGCCTCGGCGAACTTCGCGGTGTCACCGGCCCGGACGACGATGTGCCGCACCTGGCCGCGCTCGATCCGGTCGCGCAGGTCCGACGGGCCGAGCAGCGGTGTCGCCGGGATGACGACGGCCCGGAGTTTCATGACGGCGAGCGCCGTCTCCCACAGCTCCGTCTGGTTGCCGAGCATGACGAGAACACGGTCGCCGGCCTCGACCCCCTGGGCCCGCAGCCAGTTGGCCACCTGGTCGGAACGGGTGGCCATCGTCGCGAAGGAGGTGACGCTCTCGGTGCCGTCCTCCTCCACGATGTGGAGCGCGGGCCGGTCGTTGCCCTCGGCGATGACGTCGAACCAGTCGAGCGCCCAGTTGAAGAGCGCGGGCCGGGGCCAGGCGAAGCCTTCGTACGCCGCCGTGTAGTCCTCACGGTGCCGCAGCAGGAAATCCCTGGCGGCGCGGAACTGCTCGGTCGCGTCGACTGCTCTCATGTGCCCTCCTCATCACTCGTCCGTTCACTAGCATCGTGTAACCGGTGACGTACGTCTCACCACCCCCTGACGGGGGTAAATCGACGGACGCCCCGCCGGCGGAGAGACCCGAGAGAAGGAAGTCGCTGTGATTGAGGCGATCGAGGCGGTCGAGATGCGCTCGGCGCTGCTGACGCTGCGCCGGGCCACCGGGCTGCCGGTCGCGTTCGGCGGGATGCTGCACGGTACGCGGCAGGTACGCATCGCGGAGCTGAACGGCACGGCGACGAACGCGTTGCGGGGCCTCGCGATCTGCGTCGGGAACGGGCTGGGCGGCAAGTCGATCGCCCTCCAGCGGCCGTGCGCGGTCACCGACTACCGGCAGGCGCGGCACATCAGCCACGAGTACGACGCGGCGGTCGCCGCCGAGGGGCTGCGCTCCGTGGTCGCCGTTCCCGTGATCGTGCGGCGCAGGGTCCGGGGCGTGCTGTACGGCGCGCTGCGCGACCCGCTGCCGATGGGCGAACGCACGTTCGATGCCGCTGTCGCGGCGGCCCGCGACGTGGAGCAGGCGCTGGTCGTCCGGGACGAGGTGCAGCGGCTGCTCGCCGTGACGCGTGAGCCGGTGTACGGGCGGCCCGAGGCGTGGGAGGAGGTCCGCGAGGCGCACAGCGAACTGCGGGCGCTCGCGCCGCGCATCGTCGACGCCGGGCTGCGCGGCGAACTGCACGCCGTCTGCGGCCGGTTGGAGGGCGCGGGCGGTACCGCGCGCGATCGGCGCGATCACCGTGAGCGGCGCGCCGTGACGCTGACGCCGCGCGAGGTGGACGTGCTGGCGTGTGTGGCGGCGGGCTCGACGAACGCGGCGGCGGCGGAGCGGCTGGGGCTGCGGCCGGAGACCGTGAAGGGGTACTTGCGGGCCGCGATGCGGAAACTGGGCGCCCACACCCGCCTGGAGGCGGTGGTGGCGGCGCGCCGGGCCGGGCTGCTGCCGTAGGACCGGGGGTGCGGGCGGGTCCACGGGCGGGTCCACGGGCGGCGCCGTAAGGGAGGCGTCAAATAACCGGGTCCGCCGATCAACGCCGCGTCATGACGTGCCCGAACGGTCGCCGACCGGGCATAGCTTCCTGGTGTCAGACAGCGACGACTCCCCTGTGGAGGACACCATGGTGAGCACCACTCTCGAAGACGCGGACCCCGAAGAACGCAGGCCGGCGGGGCCGCTGTACGTACCTGTACGGCTCGGCTCCGCCGGGGGGCGGCAACTGCGCTTCATGCGTACACCGCTCGGCGCGCGGACCGCCGTCGGCTTCACCAGCGCCCGGCGGCTGACCGCCGCGTTCGGCGCGCGGCAGCCGTACATCAGACTCGCCGAGACCTGCCTGCGGGCGCTCTCGGAACCGCTCGGCGTCGTCCTCGTGACGGTCGACCCGCGGCTCGCGGCCCCGCCGGTCGTCCACGGGACACCCACATCCGCGCCCACACGCACGCCCCCGCTCACCCACGCCCCCACCCGCACGACGGTCAGGCCGTGTCTGCGCCACGCGGGCGACGTGCCGCTGGCGGTGAGCGCGTGACCACCGAACCGCTGCTCGTCGTCAACGAGTTGAGCACCCCGTCGGTCTGGCCCGCGTCGGCCGTCTCCGCGCCCGGCGGCGACCTCTCCGTCGCGGGTGTCTCCCTCCTGGAGCTGGCCGAGCGCTACGGCACTCCCACCTACGTACTCGACGAGGGCGAGGTACGGTCCCGCGCCCGGGCCTGGCTGCACGCGCTGCCCGAGGCGGAGATCGTCTACGCGGCGAAGGCGTTCCTGTGCCGCGCCGTCGTGGACTGGATGGCGGAGGAGGGCCTGGGCCTCGACGTCTGTTCGGCGGGCGAGCTGGAGCTGGCGGCCACACGGGGCTTCCCGAGCGAGCGGATCGTGCTGCACGGCAACGCCAAGTCGCCGGAGGATCTGCGGACGGCGCTGCGGCTCGGCGTCGGCAGGATCGTCATCGACTCCGGCTGCGAGATAGCGCGGCTCGCCGCGCAGGTGCCGGCGCACGACGCGCAGCGGGTGATGGTCCGCGTGCTGCCGGGGATCGAGGCGGGCGCCCATCCGAAGATCCGTACGGGGGCCGAGGGCCAGAAGTTCGGGCTGTCGATCGCGAACGGGGACGCGGAGGACGCCGTGGCCAGGATCCTGGGCCAGCCGCAGCTCGAACTGGCCGGACCGCACTGCCACTTGGGCTCGCAGATCACCTCGCCCGAGCCGTACGAGAGGGCCGTACACGAACTGGTCTCCTTCCTCGTACGGATCCGCGACCGGTTCGGCGTCGTCCTGCCCGAGCTGGACCTGGGCGGCGGCTTCGCCGCGGCGTATCTGCCGGGCGACGCGGCCCCGGCGCCCGCCGTGTACGGACGGCGGATCAGGCAGGCGCTGACCGGCGCCTGCGCCGAGGCGGGCCTGCCGGTCCCACGGCTGACCGTGGAGCCCGGCCGCTCGATCATGGCGCCCGCCGGGATCGCGCTGTACCGGGTGCTCGCGGTGAAGCGCTCGGGCGGCCGGGTCTTCGTCGCCGTGGACGGCGGCATGAGCGACAACCCGCGCCCCGCGCTGTACGGCGCCCGCTACACGGTCCGCCGGATCGGTCGCGCCTCGACGGCGCCGATGCGGGCGGCCACGGTCGTCGGCCGGCACTGCGAGGCGGGCGACGTGCTCGCCGACGGGGTGGAGCTGCCGGAGGACGTACGGCCCGGCGACGTACTCGCGGTGCCCGCGTCGGGGGCGTACCAGGTGTCGATGGCGTCGGGCTACAACATGACCGGCCGCCCACCGGTGGTGGCGGTCGCCGCCGGCCGGTCACGCCTGCTGGTACGACGCGAGACGTTCGACGACCAACGGCGGCGCGACGTGGGGCTCTGAGCGCGGGGGCGGCGGCCCACCGACCGGGCGGCCCGGCCACCGCGCTCGCTCCCGAACAGGGCCTATGCGTCGGCGAATTGGGCGAAGTCCGCGAAGCGAACGGCGTACGTGGGGGCGGTGGCCGAGGACAGGGAGGTGAGCATCCGCTCGCCCTCCTCGGCCACCGCGTCGCGCTGTGCGCGCGTGAGCGGGTCGAAGGTCTGGACCGTCAGCGTCCCGCGCTCGTCACCCTCGACGCCGTCCGTCAACCGCCAGATTCCGGCGAGGAATCCGTCGACCAGGAGCGTGCGGTGACCCTGGTTGCCGTTCCAGGCGCGCTTGCGGTAGGCGAGGGGGACGACGCGGGTGCGGTCGGCGTGGGAGAGCAGCAGGTTGTCGAACTCGGGGAGGAAACGGGGCGGGGCCGGGGTGTCCGCGGCCGGCCTCGGCGCGTCGGGGAGGTCGAACAGCTCGACGCCGTTCTCGTCCTGGAACGTGACGAGCCGGTCCCGCAGCCGCTCGAAGACCGGGGCGAGCCGGGTCAGTCGGCACCAGGTCTGCATGTCCTGGACGGAGGCGGGCCCGAAGGCGGCGAGGTAGCGCAGGGCGGCGTCGTCCGGTGCGATGCCCGCCGCCGCCCCGTCGGTGGTGGCAACCGCCGCGAACCACTTCCGCGCCGTCGTGAGCGTGACCTGACCGCTGCGGCCCCACAGCCCGCGCGGCGTGACCTGTACGAGCGGCAGCAGGCACCGCGCGGCGGCGGACAGGGCGAGCGGGTCGGCGGCGGGCCACCGCTCGGCCAGGGCCGCCTTCAACTCCTTGAGCGGGAGGGGCCGTTCCTCGACCAGTTCCTCGGCCTGGGCGGCGAGACGGTCCAGGTCCACCCCGACCAGACCGGCGCGGAAGTTGCGCAGTTCACGCTCGATCGGGGCCTGGGCGAACGGGCGCAGCGCCAGGCAGTCCTCGGCGGTGTGGGTGTGGATGGTGGAGCGGAGCGTGACCATCCGGCCGACCTCGCGGGAGGCCATCAGCCCGGACAGCGCCTCGGGGGCGAACCCGTCGAGCCTGGCGGCGAGTTGGACGTACGGCGGCTTCACGTTCTGCGCCTGGAGCCCGACCAGATGTGTCACGGCGTCCTTGGCGGACATGGCCGCGCGCCGCAGCAGGAGCTGCCGGGCGAGGGTGGCGCGGTTGAGCGCGCGAGCGGTGAGCACGGGGTGGTGCCGGACGCGGTCCGCCGTCTTCGAGGCCATGCTCCGCACCGTACGCGGGCTTGCGGACATCCCCTGTCCGCAAGCCCGAGTCCTGCTGTGTCATGTCACGCCGCGGCGGTGACCGTGAACAGCGCGCCGTCCGGGTCCCGCAGCGTCGCCTCGTCCACCCCGGCCGACGCGTCCGACCGCAGGACGAGGGAGCCGCCGGCGGCGAGCGCCGTCCCGACCGCCGCCGCCACGTCCTTCACGTTGAAGTGCACGTGCCAGCGCGGCCGGATCTGCGGGTCGGGAGCCGCCTGTACGGCGCCGCCCTTGATCCGTGCCAGCGGCTCGTCGCCGTCGAGGAGCACCGACTGGTCCGCCTCGTGCGCCAGCCGCAGCTTCCCCTCGCCCTCCGGCTCCCAGCCGAGCGTGAGCGAGTAGAAGCGCCCGGCCGTGGCCGCTTCCCTGGTCCGCAGCTCCAGCGAGGCCGAGCCGGCCCCGCGCCCCATCGACCAGTCGGAGCGCACGGCGCCTTCCCAGATACCGAAGACCGCGCCGTCCGGGTCGACGGCGAGCGCGGCGCGGCCGGTGTGGAAGGCGATCGGGCCGACCCCGACCGTGCCACCGCGCTCCCTGATCCGGGCCGCGGCCTCGTCCACGTCCGTGACGTTGAAGTACGGGGTCCAGGAGACGGCGACCTGGAGCGAGGAGGCGAGTGCTCCGATGCCGGCGACGGGCAGTCCGTCGATGAGCGCCACGGAGAAGTCGTCACCGAGTCCCGCGCGCCGGTAGGTCCAGCCGAGGACCTTGGCGTAGAAGTCCTGGGCGCCCGGCAGTTCACGTGCCAGCAGGCTCACCCAGCATGGCGCTCCGGCGACTCCCTGTGCTTTCGGCATCCCGCTCCGTTTCATTGAGAACCACTGCCTTCCCGTACGACCGCACCGGAAGGCTAGTGCCCTTACGTACACGACAGACACCTTTGAATGTATTTGAAGGTAATGCAGCACGGCGGCCCGAGGCTGTCCGCGATATGATCAACCACTTATTGTGGGAGCGCTCCCAATGATTGGATGACGGTCCCCCGACGGAGCCCCGATGGAGGTCGCACGATGGTGGCAAGGGGACGTACGAGCCGGCCCGGCCAGCCCACGCTCGAAGAGGTGGCCGCTCACGCGGGCGTGGGGCGGGGCACCGTCTCCCGCGTCATCAACAACTCGCCCCGGGTCCGTGACTCCACCAGACAACTCGTCCAGCAGGCCATCAACGAGCTGGGCTACATACCCAACCGGGCGGCCCGCGCCCTGGCCGGGAGCCGTACCGACGCGGTGGCGCTGGTGATCCCGGAGACCGAGAAGCGGTTCTTCGCGGAGCCGTACTTCTCGGACGTGCTCCACGGTGTCGGCACGGGACTCGCCGACACCGAGATGCAGTTGCTGCTCACGCTCGTACGGACCGAGAAGGAGCGTGCGCGCTTCCTCCAGTACGCGCGGGCCGGCCGGGTCGACGGCGTGCTGCTGGTGTCCGTGCACGGCAGCGACCCACTGCCGGATCTGCTCGCGGAGATGGGCCTGCCGACCGTACTGAGCGGCCGTCGCTCGGCCGACGAGTCGGTGAGTTACGTGGACTCCGACAACGTCGGCGGCGCGCGCTCCGCCGTGCGGCACCTGGTGGAGACCGGGCGGCGGCGGATCGCCACCGTCACCGGACCGCTGGACATGTACGTGGCGCAGTGCCGGCTCGGCGGGTATCAGGAGGCCGTGGCGGGCGCCGGGGGTGACGCGGATCCGTCGTGGACGGCGCACGGGGACTTCACCGAGGAGAGCGGGCGGCGGGCGATGACCGAACTGCTGGCGCGGCACCCGGATCTGGACGCGGTGTTCGCCGCGTCCGACGTGATGGCGGCGGGCGCGCTGCACTCGCTGCGGGCGGCGGGGCGGCGGGTGCCCGAGGACGTGGCCGTCGTCGGCTTCGACGACTCCCCCGTCGCGGCGCACACCGATCCCGGACTCACCTCGGTGCGGCAGCCGGTGGAGGAGATGGGAAGGGCGATGGCGCGGGTGCTGCTGGAGGGGATCGACGACCCCGGGGCGCCGCACCAACACGTCGTGCTGCCGACGGAGTTGGTGCGGCGCGCGTCGTCCTGAGCGCGGGCCGGCGTTCGGCGTCAGCGTGAAGTCAGGTCCGGGGCGGTCGACTTGAGGTAGGTCGCCACCCAGACGAGCGGCGCGTTCCAGTTGATGGTGTTCTCCTTGGAGCCCCAGGCGCTCGGCGCCGTACCGGGCCCGGCGTAGGACTTGGCGGCGGGGCGTCCGGTGGGGGTGACCGGGTCGTTGATGAGGGCGCTGTTCGGTCCGCCGGAGAGCCAGCCCTTGGGGTACGGGGTCTTGGGGTACTGCCCCCAGGCGAGCCGGTCGTGCAGGTCGGTCTCCCGGTGCGGGCCGTAGCCGGTCACGTACGAGATCCGCATGGCGTTGGTGCCGAGCAGATAGTCCATGGCCCGGTGCATCGCCTTCAGATGGCGACGGTCGTGGCCGATGTCGTACGCGGTGCCGAGCAGCATCATCCGGTTGACGATGGCGGAGTTGGAGCCCCACGGGTAGGGCTCGGCGCCGGAGAGCAGGGCCGGATAGCCCTCCCGCTGCTGGGTGTTGACCAGTTCGTCGGCGGCGGTGCGCAGGTTCGCGCGCATCCGGGCCAGGTCGGCGGCGGGCAGTGCGTTGGGCACGGCGAGGAGGGAGAGGCTGCCGGCGGCGGCGACCCGGCCCCAGTCGACGGGGCCGATCTCGCCGTAGTGCGGGGAGCCGGTCACGGCGTTCCGGTAGCCCTTGGCGGCGCGGTCGGCACGCTGCTCGGCGGTGAGGTACAGCTCGGCGGCCGCCGCGTAACGGTCGTCGCTGTTCTGGGTGTCGGGATAGTCGCCGCCACCCTCGGCGTCGGTGCCGTCGTTGGCCTCGGGGTAGTCGACGTCGGGGCGCGCCTCGGCGCGCTTGAAGGCTTCCTGCGCGGACGCCCAGAGCGAGTTGGCCCTCTTGGCGTCGAACTCGCGCAGTACGCGGGCCAGTTGGGCGTTCGTACGGGCCACGGCGTAGGTGGCGTTGGTGGACGGCGGCATCGCGGAGCGCGGCAGGGCGTTCTCGGCGGCGATGTCCTTGACCGGGAACGCGCTCCAGGTGTGGTTGTGCACCTTGTGCGACGCCAGGCCGGTCCTGGGCAGCATGCCGGACATGAAGCGTGAGCCGTGGGCGACCTCGTCGATGAGGTCGGGCACGCCGTTGGCGCGCTCCGGTACGGCCAGGCTGCCGTCCGCGTACGCGGTGTGCTCGCGCTCGTAGAGGTTCAGCAGCGTCCAGGCGGAGATGGCGTGGTTGACGGGGTAGACGCCGAAGTCGCCGGCGTCGGCCCAGGAGCCCACGACATTCAGCCGCTGCGCCTTGCCCCCGCTCTTGCCGCACCAGTTCTTGTAGCAGGGAACGGACGTGTCACCGGGGTGCAGCGCGGCGTGCGCGTGGGCGGCGTGCTGGAGGTACTCGGCCTCGACCGGGGTGCCCATGCGGTGGAAGTAGAAGTACTGCATGGCCTCGCGTCCGAGGTCCGGGTAGAGCGGCTTACGGGTGACGGTGAACGCCACGCTGGTACCGACGCCCGCGACCGTGAGCCGCCGGACCCCCTGTCCGGTGGCCCGCGAGAAGTCGGCCTGGTGGACATGGTCGCCGGACGCCTTGTCGGCACCGACGACACGGGTGGCGCCGGAGGCGACCGTGCGGCCCTTGTCGTCCTTGAGCCGCCACGTGAGGGGCTTGGTGGCCGCCGCGACGACGGTCGCGATCTTGTCGGCGCCGGTGGCGTAACCGATCTGGTTGACGAGGACGGGGCCGGGACCGGAATCGGCGGGCCGGGGGCCGGGCTCGGCGGGCACCACGGCGGCGACCAGGGCGAGCGACAGCGGGAAGAACAGGGACGTACGCACAGGTCGACTCCTCCGTACGGCACACCTGGGATCGGGTCGCGCAGAACGTAACGGATGATTCGCGGCAAATAGGATCGACACCCCGGTGACCTGTGCCTTTCACTCACCGATGGCATTTGAGATTCCGGAAAGTGGCTGAAATCCTGGCCGATATGAACTCCCGACCCGCCCCCGCCCACCGCCCCACCTGGCTGCCGCCCGTGTCGGGGCTGCTCGTCGCCGCCGCCCTCACCGTCGCCGGTCTCGCACCGGACGGCGCCTGGCCGCGCCTGGGCACCGCGGCGGCGGGCGCCGCGCTGGCGCTGCTCGCGGGGGCGCTGGTGGTCGCCGTACGCACTCGCGAGGGCATCAGGGGTGCGTGGGGAGGGATCCGGCGGAGGTGGGCCGTCGTGGTCCTCAGCTGTGCGGCGATCCTGCTCTGCTCGCTCGGCGCGTCACCGGAGCTGCGCCGGATGTACGTCGCCGCGGGCGTACTGGGCGGCGGCGCCATGTGGGTCGCGCTACGGAGGGAACGCCCGCGCCCGACGGCCTCGACGGTCTGAACGGGCTGTCGCGGACCCGCGTGGATCAGGCGCGCAGATACGCCAGGACGGCGAGTACGCGGCGGTGGCCCTCGCCGTCCACGTGGAGGTCCAGTTTCTGGAGGATGGCGCTGACGTGCTTGTTGACCGCCGCCTCCGTCACGTACAAGTGGCGCGCGATCGCCGCGTTCGCGCGCCCCTCCGCCATGAGGGAGAGCACTTCGCGCTCCCGGGGGGTGAGCCGCCGGAGCGGATCCTGCCGCCGGTGCAGGAGTTGGCGTACGACCTCCGGGTCGACCACCGTCTCGCCGGCGGCGACGCGGGTGACCGCGTCGACGAATTCCGTGACCGCGCTGACCCGGTCCTTGAGGAGATAGCCGACGCCGCCGTCGCTGCCGAGGTCGAGCAGCCGGGCGGCGTAGGACTGTTCGACGTACTGGCTGAGCACCAGGACGGGCAGCGCGGGATGTTCGCGGCGCAGGGCGACCGCGGCGCGCAGGCCGTCGTCCGAGTGGTCCGGTGGCATGCGGATGTCGGTGACGACGATGTCGGGCCGGTGCGTACGGACCGCCGTGACCAGGCTGTTCGCGTCGCCGACCTCGGCGGCGAGCCGGTGGCCGAACCGGGTCAGCACGCCGACCAGGCCGTCCCGCATCAGTGGGGAGTCCTCGGCGAGCACGATGGTCAGCGACATGGGATCTCCACGTGGAGCAGGGTCGGTCCGCCCGCGGGGCTGGAGATCCGGAGTCGGCCGTCGGCCGCCGCTATCCGGTCGGCGAGGCCGACCAGCCCGGTCCCGGCCGCCGGATCGGCGCCGCCCACACCGTTGTCGGTGATGCTGAGCGTCAGTACGTCGGCGTGCAGCCGGGCGTGCACCTCCGCGCGGGTGGCCGCGCTGTGCTTGGTCGCGTTGGCGAGGGATTCGGCGACGACGAAGTACGCGGCCGTCTCCACGGCGGCGGGCGGGCGGTGCGGCAGCCGGATGTCGACGGTGACCGGCAGGGCGGAGCGGGCGGTGAGATTGCCGACGGCCTCGGGCAGTCCGTGGTCGGTCAGCGCCTTGGGGTGCACGCCCCGGCTCAGCTCGCGCAACTCGTCGACGGCCAGGGCGACCTGCTCCTGCGCGGCGTCGAGCTGCCGGGCGAGGGACGAGCCCGGCTCCGTGTCCAGCCGGGCCATGCCGAGCCGGACGTTGAGCGAGACGAGCCGCTGCTGGGCGCCGTCGTGCAGGTCCCGCTCGATCCGGCGGCGCTCCGCGTCGAAGGAGCCGACCAGCCGGGCCCGCGAGGCCCGGACCTCGGTCAGCCGACGGCCGAGTTCACCGTCGCGGGGCGCGAGGATCGCCCGGGTCATGGCGGCCCGCGCCGCGGCCCAGACGGTGATGGTGTACGGCGCGACGGGCACCAGGAGCACCGCGACGACCACCAGCGGCCAGGCGCCCGGATCGTCGAGGGGTGAGGTGGCGAGCAGCACCGGGACGGCGAGCGAGAGTCCCAGTACCAGCACGTCCATCCACCACATCGCGGCCAACGACGCGGCGGTGAAGCCCAGTTCACGCCAGGTGGCGGGCTCCCGCAGCCGCGTGGCCAGCCAGCCGCGCAGTCCGGGTCCGGCCGGCGGGCGGTGCGGGTCCGGGAGCGGGTCGGGGTCCATCAGCCGCACCCGCCGGCGCTCGACCCGGCTGACGACGATGCCGGACAGGCTCACCCCGAGCAGGAGGACGGCTCCGACGCCCACGACGAGCGAGACGACACCGGCGAGGGTCATCGCCAGCAGGACCACCAGGACGAGCGCGCCGAAGAGACCGCCGGTGAGGAGGTAGAGGAACGACCGCCAGGGCCAGGCCGAGGTGAGGAACTTCCACGGGCTCCGGGAGACGGCCCGCCAGGCTGTTGTGTGCTGCACACACCGACCGTAGCCGGGGGCCGCGGTCCGGACAGTAGGACCAGCACTACCTTCGTACTCCCACGCACGCCAATGTGCCGGACCCCCGGCCGGCGGTGGGATGAGCGGCATGTGGATCAGAACGAAGAAGAAGGCCCTGATACCGGCGCTCGGCCTCGCCGTCGCGGCGCTGGCGGGCCTCTCGCCCGCCGCCGTCGCCGAACCGCCCGCCGCCTTCGCCGAACCGGTGTCCGCGTCCCTCACGCCCGCCGCGATAGACCGCTTCCTGAACGACTATCTGGACGAGACCGGCCTGCCGGGTGCCGTGGTGGCCGTGACCCGGGGCGACGACGTCGTCCACACCGCCGGATACGGGCACACCGCCGGCGGGCTGACGATGACCGGGCGGACCCCGGTGCCCGTGGCCTCGCTCTCCAAGTCCATGACCGCGCTCGCCGTCATGCAGCTCGTCGAGGCGGGGAAGGTCGACCTCGACCGGCCGGTCCGCGTCTACCTGCCGGAATTCACCATGGCCGACGGGCGCGCGGAGCGGATCACCGTCCGGCAGTTGCTCAACCAGACGTCCGGCATGGCCGATTCGGCGTTTCCCGATCTGACGCTGCCGCAGGCGCACACGCTGAAGGGAGCGGTCGCGCGGATGCGCGGCGCGCGTCTCGCCGCCGAGCCGGGGACCCGGTGGAGCTACCACAACCCGAACTACTTCGTCGCGGCCCGGCTGGTGGAGGTCGTCACAGGGGAGCCGTTCGCCGACCGCCTCCGCACGCACGTGTTCGCACCCCTGCGGATGGCGGACTCGCGCTCCGTCGATTCCACGACCGACATGCCCGAGGACGCGCGGGGGTACGTACGGGCCTACGGCCGTGTGATCGAGCGCGCGCATCCGCGCTGGTTCACGGCGGGCGGGCACGGGGTCGTCACCACCGCCGACGATCTCGCGCGCTGGCTGATCGCGCAGAACAACGGCGGTGTCGGCGCGGACGGGCGACGCGTCGCCTCGGCCCGGAGCGTGGCCACCACGCACACGCCGCCGAAGGGCGAGGAGTACGCGATGGGCTGGTCGCTCGGCGAGGCGGAGGGAGGAGACGGGCCGCGGGAGATCCGGCACACCGGTGAGCTGCTGACCCAGAACGCCATCCAGATCCTGCTGCCGGAGCGGAGGATCGGCATCGCCGTCGTCAGCGACACCGGCATGATCTCCGGCGACGACAGCGCGGGGATCGCGGACGGCCTGCGTGAGCTGGCCGAGGGGCGCCCGCCGGAGATCGAGAAACCGTTCACCATGACCGCCGACCATGTCCTGGCCGCGCTCACCCTGCTCGCCCTGGGGCTGGGCACGCTCGGCACCGTACGGGCGGCGGGCTGGGCGCGGCGTGCGGCCGGGCGCCCGCTGTGGCGTGCGGTTCCCCGGGCTCTGCCGTACGCGGGGCTGGTCGCCCTCTTCCCGTTGCTCCCGGAGCTGGTGGGGTTGCTGATGCGGCGCGAGGGCACGCTCGACCAGGTGCTGTACGTGTGGCCCGCGCTGTACGTGTGTGTCGCGGCGGCGGCCCTGGCCTCGGCCGTGGTGCTCGCGGTACGGGGTGCGCACCTGACCCGTGGGCTGGTCCGGCGGCGCCGGGCAGCCGCCTCGTAACGCTCAGGCGACCGAGCCGATACGGCGCGCGGGGGCCCGGTTCCCGTCGTGGTGGATCGGGGTGTGCGCGCCGGTCAGGGAGACGCCGGTGCCGCCGCGCCGGTTCGCGACGATCTCCGCCGCGATCGACAGGGCGGTCTCCTCCGGCGTACGCGCGCCCAGGTCCAGGCCGATGGGGCTGCGGAGCCTCGCCAGTTCCAGTTCGGTGACGCCGACGCCGCGCAGCCGCTCGTTGCGGTCCAGGTGCGTGCGCCGTGAGCCCATGGCGCCGACGTAGGCGACGGGCAGTTTGAGGGCGAGTTCCAGCAGGGGGACGTCGAACTTGGCGTCGTGGGTCAGGACGCAGAGCACCGTACGCCCGTCGGTCTCCGCCGACCCCAGGTAGCGGTGCGGCCAGTCCACGACGATCTCGTCGGCGTCCGGGAAGCGGACGCGGGTGGCGAACACGGGGCGGGCGTCACATACCGTGACGTGGTAACCGAGGAACTTCCCCACCCTGACCAGGGCGGACGCGAAGTCGATCGCGCCGAAGACGATCATGCGCGGGGCGGGCACGCTCGACTCGACGAACAGCGTCAGCGGCTGCCCGCAGCGCGAGCCGTCCTCGCCGATCGTGACGGTGCCGGTACGGCCCGCGTCCAGCAGGGCGCGGGCCTCGCCCGCCGCCGTGTCGTCCAGCGCCGGGTGGCCGCCCAGCGTCCCCTCGTACGCTCCCCCGGGGCGTACGAGGAGGGCCCGGCCCCGCAGCTCCGCCGGACCGTCGGTGAGCCGGGCGACGGCCGCCGCCTCCCCTCCGGCGGCGGCGGACAGCGCGGCGCGGAACACTTCCCGGCCGGGAGAGTCCGCGCGTACCGGGGTGACGAGGATGTCGATGACTCCGCCGCAGGTCAGGCCCACGGCGAAGGCGTCCTCGTCGCTGTAGCCGAAGGTCTTCAGGACGGTCCGGCCGTCGTCCAGGGACTCCCGGCACAGGTCGTAGACCGCGCCCTCCACACATCCGCCGGAGACCGAGCCGATCGCCGTGCCCTCGCTGTCCACGGCGAGGGCGGCGCCCGGCTGCCGGGGCGCGCTGCCGCCGACGGCCACGACGGTGGCCACGGCGAAGTCACGTCCCTGCTCGACCCACCGGTTCAGTTCTTCGGCGATGTCCAGCATGTCGGCCTCCTCTGGTCTCTCAGTATCGGATGTGCGGAGGGTCGCGGCGCGTCGGCGCCGGCGGGCCCGGGCGGGGCCTGGCGGGCCTGGCGGGGCCTGGCGGGGTCAGCTCACGCCGAGCCAGCCCTCGATCGGGTGGAGCGCGAAGAAGACGAGGAAGATCACGGTCAGTCCCCACATGAACGCGCCGATCTCCCTGGCCTTCCCCTGGGCGATCCTGATGGCGACGTAGGAGATGACGCCTGCGGCGACCCCGGCGGTGATCTGGTAGGTGAACGGCATGATCACGACGGTCAGGAAGACCGGTACGGCGACGGCCCGGTCGTTCCAGTCCACATGCCTGGCGTTCTGCATCATCATCGCGCCGATGACCACCAGGGCGGCCGCCGCGACCTCGCCGGGGACGATCTGGGTGATCGGGCTGAAGAACAGGCACGCGGCGAAGAAGAGGCCGGTGACGACGGAGGCGAAGCCCGTACGGGCCCCCTCGCCGACTCCGGTCGCGGACTCCACGAACACGGTCTGGCCGGAGCCGCCCGCGACACCGCCGACGACCCCGCCCGCGCCGTCGATGAACAGCGCCTTCGACAGACCGGGCATCCGGCCCTTGTCGTCGGCGAGCTTGGCCTCCGTACCGACGCCGATGATGGTGGCCATCGCGTCGAAGAAGCCGGCCAGCACGAGCGTGAAGACGATCATGCCGACGGTCATCGCGCCGACCTCGCCCCAGCCGCCGAACTCGACGTCCCCGAAGAGCGAGAAGTCCGGCATGGAGACGGCGCTGCCGGTCAGTTCGGGCGGTCCGCTCGCCCACGCCTTGGCGCCGACGACGCCGGTGGCGTTCAGTACGGCGGCGACGACCGTGCCGACGACGATGCCGATCAGGATCGCGCCGGGCACGTCGCGGGCCTGGAGCATGAAGATCAGCAGGAGGGTGGCGGCGAAGATCAGGACGGGCCAGCCGGCCAGTTCACCGGCCGGGCCCAGGGTGACGGGTCCGCCGCCCTGGGAGGCGTGCACGAAGCCCGCCTTGACGAGTCCGATCAGCGCGATGAAGGTGCCGATGCCCATGGTGATCGCGTGCTTGAGCGCGAGCGGGATGGCGTTCATGATCATCTCGCGCAGGCCGGTGACGACCAGCAGCATGATCACGACGCCGTACATCACACACATGCCCATGGCCTGCGGCCACGTCATGTTGGGCGCGACCTGCGTGGAGATCACGCCGGAGACGGAGAGCCCGGCGGCGAGGGCCAGCGGCACCTTGCCGACGAAGCCCATCAGCAGCGTGGTGACGGCCGCGGCGACGACGGTGGCGGTGATCAGCGCGGGCTGGCTGAGCGCATTGCCCGCGACGTCCTTGCCGCCCAGGATGAGCGGGTTGAGCAGCAGGATGTACGCCATGGCCATGAAGGTCGTGACGCCGCCGCGCACTTCACGCGCGACGGTGGATCCCCGCTGGGATATGTGGAAATACCGGTCGAGCCAGGACCTTCCGGCCGGGGGACGCGAGCCTGAGCCGGCGTCCTCGGCGGTTGTCCTGGGCTCCACGGACTGCTGGGTCATGGTGCCTACTCCCAAGGTTCACAGGGGCACCCGCGTGGTGATTTCAGATGCGGGATTTGGGATGGTGCGTGGGCTGCACGACCCGGGGGACGGCCCGAGGCGAACTGGGTTTTCCTGACTGACGTGGTGGTGCCTCGCCGCCGCGAGCGGTGCGGCGGTGACGGGCTCCGGGCGGTGGGGAACAGCGCCGCCCGGAGCGGGCCGGTCATGTGCCGGTGAGGTGCTCCGGCCGTACCGGTGTCCTGTTCAGTTCCAGACCCGTCGCGTTCCGGATCGCCGCGAGCACGGCGGGAGTCGACGACAGGGTCGGGGCCTCGCCGATGCCACGCAGCCCGTACGGCGCGTGCTCGTCGGCCAGTTCGAGCACATCGACGGGGATCGTCGGCGTGTCGAGGATGGTGGGGATCAGATAGTCCGTGAAGGACGGGTTGCGCACCTTCGCGGTCTTCGGGTCGACGATGATCTCCTCCATGACCGCCACGCCCAGGCCCTGGGTGGTGCCACCCTGGATCTGGCCGAGGACGGAGAGCGGGTTGAGCGCCTTGCCGACGTCCTGGGCGACGGCCAGCTCGATCACCTTGACCAGGCCCAGCTCCGTGTCGACCTCGACCACCGCGCGGTGCGCGGCGAACGAGTACTGGACATGGCCGTTGCCCTGCCCCGTACGCAGGTCGAACGCCTCGGTGGGGCGGTGGCGCCACTCACGTTCGAGGTCGACCGACTCGCCCTCCAGGACGTCCACCAGAGCGGCCAGGACCTCGCCGCCGTCGGTGACGACCTTGCCGTTCTCCAGCAGCAGCTCGGCCGTGGCCCAGGCGGGATGGTACGTACCGAACTTGGCGCGGCCGATCTCCAGGACCCGCTCGCGGACGTGCTCGCAGGTGTTCTTGACCGCGCCGCCCGTGACATACGTCTGACGGGACGCGGACGTCGAACCGGCGGACCCCACACGGGTGTCGGCGGGCTGGATCGTCACCTGCGCGACGCCCAGTTCGGTGCGGGCGATCTGCGCGTGGACGGTGACGCCGCCCTGGCCGACCTCCGCCATCGCGGTGTGCACGGTGGCGACCGGCTCGCCGTTGATGACCTCCATCCGCACACGGGCGGTGGAGTAGTCGTCGAAGCCCTCGGAGAAGCCGACGTTCTTGATGCCGACCGCGTAGCCCACGCCCCGTACGACACCTTCGCCGTGCGTGGTGTTGGAGAGCCCGCCGGGCAGCGCCCGTACGTCGGCGGCCTCGCCCGCCGTGAGCCACTGCTGCTCCGGCGGCAGCGGGCGCGCCTTGACGCGGCGCAGCAACTCGGCGACGGGGGCGGGCGAGTCGACGCGCTGGCCGGTCGGCAGGAGGGTGCCCTGCTCCATGGCGTTGAGGCGGCGGAACTCCACCGGGTCCATGTCGAGTGCGGCGGCGAGCTTGTCCATCTGCGCCTCGTAGGCGAAGCACGCCTGTACGGCTCCGAAGCCGCGCATCGCGCCGCACGGCGGGTTGTTGGTGTAGAGCGCCAGGGCCTCGATGTCGACGTCCTCGACGACGTAGGGGCCGACGGAGAGCGACGAGGCGTTGCCGACGACGGCAGGGGACGCGGAGGCGTACGCGCCGCCGTCCAGCACGATCCGGCACTTCAGATGGGTGAGCTTGCCGTCCTTGGTGGCCCCGTGCTCGTACCAGAGCTTCGCGGGGTGGCGGTGGACGTGCCCGAAGAAGGACTCGAAGCGGTTGTAGACGATCTTGACGGGCTTGCCGGTGCGGAGCGCGAGGAGGCAGGCGTGGATCTGCATCGACAGGTCCTCACGGCCGCCGAAGGCGCCGCCGACGCCGGAGAGCGTCATACGGACCTTGTCCTCGGGCAGGCCGAGGACGGGCGCGATCTGGCGGAGGTCCGAGTGCAGCCACTGCGTGGCGACGTACAGGTCGACGCCGCCGTCCTCGCCCGGCACGGCGAGGCCGGACTCCGGGCCGAGGAACGCCTGGTCCTGCATGCCGAAGACGTAGTCGCCGGAGACGATCACGTCGGCGCGCTCCGCGGCCGCCGCGGCGTCGCCGCGCACGATGGGCTGGCGGTGCACGATGTTCGGGTGCGACACATGGCCGGCGTGGTGGTCGTCGCGGTTCTCGTGGATCAGCGGCGCGCCCTCGGCCGTGGCGGACGCCTCGTCCGTGACGACCGGCAGGTCGACGTAGTCGATACGGATCTTGGCGGCGGCGCGGCGCGCGGTCTCGGGGTGATCGGCGGCGACGATCGCGACGGGCTCGCCGTGGTGGCGGACCTTGCCGTGGGCGAGGACGGGAGTGTCCTGGAACTCCAGGCCGTACCGCTTCACCTCGGTCGGCAGGTCGTCGTAGGTGAGGACGGCGTAGACGCCGGGGGTGGCCAGCGCCTCGGCCGTGTCGATGGAGCGGATCTCGGCGTGCGCGACGGTGCTGCGCAGGGTGTGGCCCCAGAGCATGTCCTCGTGCCACATGTCCGAGGAGTACGCGAACTCGCCGGTGACCTTGAGGGTGCCGTCGGGGCGGAGTGTGGACTCGCCGATGCCGCCCTTGGTGGTGGAGCCCTGGGTGATGTTCGTGGGTGTACCGGTGGTTGCCATGGTCAGACCGCCTCGGACTGCCGGGCGGCCGCGAGGCGGACCGCGTCGAGGATCTTCTCGTAGCCGGTGCAGCGGCAGAGGTTGCCGGAGAGCGCCTCGCGGATGTCCGCGTCGGACGGCGAGGGGTTGCGCTCCAGCATCTCGTCGGCGGTGACCAGGAGTCCGGGGGTGCAGAAGCCGCACTGGACGGCGCCCGCGTCGATGAACGCCTCCTGGATGGCGGAGAGTTCGCCGCCCTCGCCGGTCTGGGAGTCGGTGCCCTGCGCACCCTTGGCCTGCCACTGCCGGGCCTGCTGGACGCTCGTACCGCAGCCGTCGGCGGGGGCGCAGCCGGCGCCGGGGTGGGCGTCGGCGCGGTGCTTGGAGTAGTCGGCCAGACCCTCGACGGTGACCACGTCGCGGCCCTCGACCTGGCCGGCCGCGACGAGACACGCGCAGACGGGCACACCGTCGAGGCGGACCGTGCAGGAGCCGCATTCACCCTGCTCGCAGGCGTTCTTCGAGCCGGGCAGGCCCATGCGCTCACGCAGGACGTAGAGCAGGGACTCGCCCTCCCAGACGTCGTCGGCCTCCTGCGGACGGCCGTTGACCGTGAAGTTCACGCGCATCGTTATGCAGCTCCTTCAAGCGTGTTGCGGTTGCCCCGGTACTGCTCCCAGGTCCAGCCGAGCGTGCGGCGGGCCATGATGCCCACCGCGTGGCGGCGGTACTTGGCGGTGCCGCGCACGTCGTCGATCGGGTTGCAGGCGCCGGCCGCGAGGTCGGCGAACTGCTTGGCGATCGAGGGGGTGATGACCTTGCCGTTGTCCCAGAAGCCGCCCTCCTCCAGCGCCGCGTCGAGGAAGTCCTCGGCGGCGCGGGCCCGCAGCGGGGTGGGCGCGGCGGAGCCGATGCCGGTCTTCACGGTGCGGGAGTCGGGGTGCAGGGCGATGCCGAACGCGCAGACCGCGATGACCATCGCGTTGCGCGTGCCGACCTTGGAGAACTGCTGCGGCCCGGACGCCTTCTTGATGAGGACGGACTTGATCAGCTCGTCCGGGGCCAGCGCGTTGCGCTTCACGCCCGTGTAGAACTCCTCGACGGGGATGCGGCGGACGCCGCGTACCGATTCGACCTCCACCTCGGCGCCGGCGGACAGCAGCGCGGGGTGCGCGTCCCCGGCGGGCGAGGCCGCGCCGAGGTTGCCGCCGACGGAGCCGCGATTGCGGATCTGGGGCGAGCCGACGGTGTGCGAGGCGAGCGCCAGTCCGGGCAGCTCGGTCCGCAGGTGTTCCATGATCTCGGTGTACGGGACGGAGGCGCCCAGCCGGACGTGCTCCTCGCCGACCGCCCATTCGCGCAGTTCGCCGATGCGGTTCAGGTCCATGAGGTACTCGGGCCGCCGGTGGTCGAAGTTGATCTCGACCATGACATCGGTGCCACCCGCGATGGGGACGGCGGTGGGGTGCTCGGCCTTGGCGGCGAGCGCCTCCTCCCAGCCTGCGGGGCGAAGGAAGTCCATGAGTGGCTCTCTTCATTCGTGATCGGTCGTTCACTGGAGCCCGGGGACGGCCGGAGTCTCGGCTTCTTTTTCTCATGCGGTTGTTCACTAGCTGTTAACGCTGCGTGGCCCAAGTACACCGGGCCGTGCTCCGTCCGGTGCAGTCACCGAAACCATGAAGGAGTTGGCTGGGCGGCTTCCGGGTCTTGTAGATTCGAACAAATGGCGCCGCGGCGGACGCTCGCGGAACGCCGCACACCCACCTTGCCCACCCGGACGACGAGCCGGGACACGAGCCGGGACACGAGCCCGAACGACGACACAGATCGGCGGCGACGAGATGCGGCTGCGCGCACTGCTGGAGACCGACGCGCTGGGCCTGCGGCTGCTCGGCGGCCAGGACGAGCTGGACCGGACCGTACGCGGCGTGATGACCACCGACCTGCGGGACCCGAGCCGCTATCTGTCGGGCGGTGAGCTGGTCCTGACCGGTCTGGCGTGGCGGCGTACCCCCGAGGACTCCGAGCCTTTCGTACGGCTCATCGCGGGCGCCGGCGTCGCGGGGCTCGCGGCCGGTGAGGCGGAGCTGGGCGCGATCCCGGACGACCTGGTCAGGGCGTGCGCGCGGCACCGGCTGCCGCTCTTCGCGGTGAACGAGACCGTCGCGTTCGCGTCGATCACCGAGTACGTGGTGCGGCAGGTGTCCGGCGAGCGGGCCGGGGATCTGGCCGCCGTCGTCGACCGGCACCGCAGGCTGATGACGTCGGGCCCGACCGGCGGCGGTCCTGAGGTCGTACTGGACCTGCTCGGTACGGACCTCGACATGCGGGCCTGGGTCCTCTCGCCCACCGGGCGGCGGGTCGCCGGCGCGGGTGAGCCACTGTCCGCCGCGGCCGGCGCGGCGCTGGCCGCGGAGCATCTGACGGCGACGCGCGGCGGGCGGCGGGCGCCGCACCGGGTGGCTCTGGGCGGGACGACGTACTCGCTGTTCCCGGTACGCGGTCCGGGCCGTGCCGCGCCGCCCGGCGGGCCGGCCCGGGACGTACGGGAGAGCGTCCTGTCCGACTGGCTGCTGGCCGTCGAGGCGGACGCCGGTGAGTGGGGCGCGCCCCGGCTGGATCTCCTCCAGGGCGTCACCCAGTTGATCGCGGTCGAACGGGACCGGCGGGACGCGGCGCGTACGGTACGGCGCCGGCTCGCCCAGGAGATCCTGGAACTCGTCCAGACGGGCGCCCCGCCCGCCGAGATCGCGGCGCGGCTGCGGGTCGCGGCGCCGGTGCTGCTGCCCGGCCAGGGGGCGGCCCCGCACTGGCAGATCGTGGTGGCGCGGGTCGACTGGGAGGGCGAGGGCGGCGCGGTCGAGGCGGGGGCGGTCGCGCAGTCGCTGCTTGAGGAGATCCTGGTCGATCCGGCGGCGGCGGGCATGGAGTCCGGCGACCGGATCGCGGTGGCGCACACGGGCGGCGAGGCGATCGCGCTGGTACCGATGCCGGCGCCGGTGCCTCCCGCGGCTGACGCGGAGGGCGAGGACGCGGGCGAGGGCGGGACGGATCCGAAGGCGGCGGAGAAGGCGGCGGAGAAGGCGGCGGACGCGGGTCTCCAGGCGGACGTGCTGCTGGCGGCCGTACGCGAACCGCTGGCCGCCGGACTCGCCGACGACGGCCGGCTGACCCTGGGCGTCAGCGCCGCCGTGCGGTCGGCGGACGGTCTGCGGGGCGCGCTGGAGGAGGCGCGCCACGCCCGCCGGGTGGCCGCGGCCCGCCCCGGCCGGGTGTGCGCGGCCGGGCACCACGAGCTGGCCTCGCACGTACTGCTGCTGCCGTTCGTCCCGGACGACGTACGACGCGCGTTCACCGCGCGGCTGCTCGACCCGCTGCGGGACTACGACCGCCGGCACCGCGCCGAGCTGGTCCCGACGCTGGAGTCCTTCCTCGACTGCGACGGCTCCTGGACCCGCTGCGCGGCCCGACTGCATCTGCATGTGAACACGCTGCGGTACCGGGTGGGCCGTATCGAACAGCTGACGGGCCGCGACCTGTCCCGCCTGGAGGACAAGCTGGACTTCTTCCTGGCGCTCCGGATGAGCTGAGGGCGCGGGCGGCGTCGGGCCGTCACCCCGTGCCAGGTTGACCGCCGTCACCCGTGGCGGTCACCACGAGATCCAACTGTTCGACGTGGACCGGCCCGTGGCCGCCGTCGCCGGGAACTCCCCACCGTCCGCCGGAGGATGACTCCCGCTGGTCAGGCCGGGTGACGGTGGTCCCGACCGGCCTCTCGGAGGGGGCTTTGGGAGGCCCTGACGGAGCATCGAACGGCCCGTTGTCGACCCCTTGTTGACCAAGGCATTGTGAATTTTTTCACCTGAGCTATTGGCCCGGCGTGCCGATCCGTGCTGAGATGCGGGAGAACTCAACAGCACAATGGCGCGCTCGGGGAGGGCAATGTGGCGGATACCGCCATGTCTGGTTCCGGATCCACTGCCGGGGACGACCCACTCCAGACCGCGGTATGGCGGTTGCGCTCGCGCGGCTGTTGGACCGACGCTGCCGCCCTGCTCGCACCCCATCCGGGAGCCGCGCCCTCCCTCCAGCGAGCGTCACTGCTGGTGGAGCGCTGTCTGTTCACCGGGGACGGCTGGCCCGAGGCCGAGGACGCCCTCCGGGTCGCGGAGGCCACCGCCCGGGAGGACGACGAACGGGGCGGCGCCGCCAGCGAGCGCGGTCATCTCGCGTACGCGGCCACGATCCTCGGCGTACGGGACCGCGCCGACGAGGCGCGTGCCGCGCTCGGCAGGGCCGCCGCGCTGCTCACACCGACGGCGCTCGGCCGGCCGCTGCTCGACTTCCGCCGCGGCCTGATCGCCGAACACCTCTCGGACTCCCCGCAGTCGGCCCTCGCCGCCTACCGCCGCGCCCACGCGGGCGCCACCGCGCACGGACAGACCCTGCTGCTCTCCTTCACCTGGCGCCATCTGGCCGGACTCGCCCTGCGCGAGGGCGAGTTGGCGGAGGCCCGGCACGGCTTCGGGGAGTCGCTGCGGATCCGCGAGGAGCTGGGCTATCTGGTCGGCACGGCTCCGGCCCTCGCGGCCCTGGCCGACGCGGAACCGGAACCGGAGGCGACCCGGCTGCGGGCGGAGGCGGGACGGCTGTTCCGCCTGCTGGACGGCGTCCCGACCTGGCTGGCCGCACAACTCGCACCGAGCACGGCGGCCTGAGCCTTCCGGACGCACGCGGCGAGGAAGCGCGCGACACCGAAGCCGGGGACACGTGCCGCGCGCCAGGGCTGAGCGGTCAGCCCGCGCCGCCCATGAAGTGCTCCCGTGCGAGCGTGCGCACGACCGGCAGATCCCCCGCGATCAGCGCGTCCAGCAGGGCGGAGTGCTCGGCGGCGTCCGCGACGAGCGCGGCCCTGATCGCCCTCGGGGCACCGGCGAGCGGCCACTGCGCGCGGCGGTGCAGGTCGGCGGCGACCATGACCAGTTGCCGGTTGCCGGAGAGGCCGAGGAGGGCGCCGTGGAAGGCGCGGTCGTGGTCGGCGTAGGCGGCGAGGTCGCCGCCCGCCGCCGCCGTGACGGTCGCCTCGGCCAGCGGGCGCAGTTCCGCCCAGCGCTCGGCGGCGACGGTACGGGCCAGTCCGAGCATCACCGGGACCTCGATCAGCGCGCGTACCTCGGCCAGCTCCGCCAGGTCGCGGGCGGTGCGCTCGGTGACCCGGAAGCCGCGGTTGGGCACGACCTCGACGGCGCCTTCCAGGACGAGCTGCTGCATCGCCTCGCGCACGGGGGTGGCGGACACGCCGAAGCGCTCGCCGAGTACGGGGCCGGAGTAGACCTCGCCGGGCACCAGCTCGCCGCTGACGAGGGCGGTACGGAGCGCGTCGAGGATCTGGCGGCGCACAGAGTGACGACGCACCGTACGGCGTACGCCCGGCTCGGAGGGGGTGGCGGACGCAGCGGGCGCGGGGCGAGCCGCGTCGTGGGTGTGCTCCCCGCGTGCCTGCTCGGGTACCCGTGGGGTGCCGCCGACCTGCGTCCGAACGGGTGAGGGCGCCTGATCCCGGGTGCCGGAGGGCGCCGAGGCGTCGTCGTGCGCTCTGCCCTGCTCCACCGCGCCTCCTCCTCCGATTGCCGCGTTCGGCCAGCTCATCCCGGCTCGGCTCGCGCGAACCGAGCCCCCGGAGCACCATAGGCGGACAGGGTGACAGTTCAAACATCTATCGTGTCGGGTAAGGTAAGCCTCACCTTCAAACGATCGCGATTCGGTGGTCCCCACGAATGTCTGCGCACGCTCTGCTGCCCGGCCGGTTCACCTCACCGGTCGCCGATGCCTACCGGCGACTGACCGAGGTGTTCCCCTCGCTGGGCATCGACGAGCTGACGGGCAGTGAGCGGCCGGCCACGGGCGACGGCTGGGTCGGCGCCACCGACCTCGCGGCGGGCGGCCCCGCCGTCGACACCTATCTCGCCTGGGACGACGCGCAGGTGGTCCGCGACTACGGACAGCGGGCCCGCCCGGACGTGGTCGCGACCTTCGGACTGCACCGCTACGCCTGGCCCGCCTGCCTGTTGATCACCGTGCCGTGGTTCGTGAGCCGCCGGGTGCCGCGGGTGCCCGTCGAACACGTCTCCTTCCAGCGGGCGCGGGGCCGGATGGCCGTGCGCGTCGACGAGTTCGCCTGTCTGCCCGACGACCCGGCCGCCGCGCTGCCCGGCGCCAGGGTCGTCCCGGACGAGGAGGCCCTGCGCGCGGAGGTGCGGTCGGCGGTGGCCGAGCATCTCGGCCCGGTGCTGGCCGGCTTCGGGCCGCGTATGCGGCGCCGCAACCACGCCCTGTGGGGCATGGCGACGGACGAGATCGTCGAGGGCCTCTGGTACGTCGCGCATCTGCTGGGCGAGGAGCGGCGCGCGATGGCCGAGCTCGAACTGCTGCTGCCGGGCACCACGAAGCCGTACGTCGGTACGGCGGGCTTCCGCGAACTGCGCGGCCCCGGCGGCGAATCGCTGCCCACCAGGGACCGGGCGAGCTGCTGCCTCTTCTACACGCTGCGGCCCGAGGACACGTGCGTGACCTGCCCGCGTACGTGCGACTCCGACCGGGTCCGCCGGCTGACCGCAAACAGCAACTGACGCTCCCGCGGGGTTCGTCGAACCATGCCACCCGTCCAGGTGGCATCGGGGTGGTCAGAAATCGAACGCAACTCGCCCTCTCCATGCGTCCGTTCGAGCAGATCGCCCCTATTCGCGTGTCCTTGCGCCTCGTTGGCGTTCTCTTGTCCCGAAACCCTCTGAGCACGGTCGCGGTTCGGCCAATATGGCGCCCGAAACGCCCCACTGCGATGCAAGGGACACCGCATGCGACTGACCGACATAACGCTCAACTGGCTGCTTCCGGGCGGCGTGATGCTCGTCGGGGTCCTGGCGGCGGTGGCAATGATCGCGCGCGGCAAGCGCGCCGGCGTCAAGACCGCGGCCGAGGACTCCTGGGAACGCAGCGAGGAACGCCGCAGACGGAAGGAAGCGGTCTACGGGACCGCCTCCTACGTGCTGCTGTTCTGCTGCGCCGCGGTGGCCGCCGCGCTCTCCTTCCACGGGCTCGTCGGCTTCGGCCGGCAAAACCTCAACCTCACGGGCGGCTGGGAGTATCTCGTCCCGTTCGGCCTCGACGGGGCGGCGATGTTCTGCTCCGTACTGGCCGTGCGCGAGGCCAGCCACGGCGACGCGGCTCTCGGCTCGCGGCTGCTGGTGTGGACGTTCGCCGGGGCCGCCGCCTGGTTCAACTGGGTGCACGCGCCGCGCGGTCTGGAACACGCGGGAGCGCCGCAGTTCTTCGCCGGCATGTCGCTCTCGGCCGCCGTGCTCTTCGACCGGGCACTGAAGCAGACCCGGCGTGCCGCGCTGCGTGAACAGGGCCTGGTGCCCCGTCCGTTGCCGCAGATCCGGATCGTCCGCTGGCTGCGGGCGCCCCGTGAGACGTTCGGCGCCTGGTCGCTGATGCTTCTCGAAGGCGTACGCACGCTGGACGAGGCGGTCGACGAGGTACGTGACGACCGCAGGCAGAAGGCGCAGAACAAGCACCAGCGGCGCGAGCAGGAGAAGCTGGGCCGGGCGAGGATCAAGGCGCTCAACCGGCAGCACCGGGCCTGGGGGCGTGGCCGTGGCCGCCAGATCGAGATGGCGGGGGCGGCGGCCGTACCGGCCGTGGGCGGCGGGAGCGGTTCGCCGCCGGCGGTGGGCCCGGCGGCGCCGGAGCCTGTCATACCCGCGCTCCGCGAGCCGGACGAGTTGCCCGTACGATCACGGCCCTCCCTTCAGGCAGTGAAGGGTTCCGAGGGCCGCACCGTCGACCTGACCGCCGAGGACGACACACAGGCGCTGCCGCGGCTCGACTCCCTGGAGCGCAAACTCAAGGACCTTGAGCAGCAGTTCGGCTGAGTACCGAGATGTACACGCGACCGGCGTGACGGGAGACCGTCGCGCCGGTTCGCCGTCCCAAGGACGCAGGTCAACGGCGCAGGTCAACGGCGTGGATCGGGGGCGTGGTTGGGGGCGTGGGTCAAGGGCGCGGGTATCGCTCAGGCGGCCGTCCCGGCGTTCAGCTCGAACCAGACCATCTTGCCCAGCCCCTGCGCCCGTACGCCCCAGGCGTCGGCCAGTCCCTGCACCAGCACCAGCCCCCGTCCGTGCGTCCCGTCGTCCTCGGTCGGCTCGTTCGGCGTCGGCGGCGCTTCGACGAAGTCCCGTACTTCCACCCGTAGTTGGGAGTCGGCGACGGTGGCCTTGACCACGGCCCCGTACTCCGTGTGCACCAGCGCGTTGGTCACCAGCTCGCTCGTGAGCAGCTCCGCCACCTCCGCCGATTCACGTGCTCGCCAGTGGCTCAGCAGCTCGCGCAGCGCGTGCCTCACCTCCGGCACCGCCGTGAGATCGGCGCTCTCCACTCTGCGGAGCAACTGCTTGCGCAGCAGCCGCGCCTGCTCCCCCGTGCCTTTCATGTCTCCTGTCCCCCCATGCCGCTATTGCTTGAACGAGCTTCCTCTCTTGAACGCTCTCCCCGAGATGCATGCCCCACACACCACCGGCCACTCATGACGATCCGGGATGGTGACAGCGAGTGCCCGGCGCACGTCATGGGAAGTGAGGGGTTGCGAGATCGGCCGGACACCTGGAGTCTGCCGTTCCGGAAGGCTGAGCCGTAGACCTGAGGAGCCTTGATGCACGACGATCGCACCCTGGTGGAGGGACGTCTGGACCGCGCCCTGCGCCAGTTCATCCGGCCCGCGCAGTACGCGGCGAGGACGCCGCTCGCCCTCTCGGTCTGGGAGGTGCCGGGCGAGCCGGTGCCCGTGGGGCAGGCTCTGCAGGGCACGTACGCGCCGTTCGAGACCGGTACGCCCTGGGGTCCGCCCTGGTCCACGAGCTGGTTCCGGCTGGAGGGCACCGTCCCCCACGAGTACGCCGGGCGGCGCGTGGAGGTCGTGATCGACCCGGGCTTCACCGGCGAGGGGCCCGGCTTCCAGGCCGAGGGGATGGTGTACGACGCGGCCGGTGTGCCCATCAAGGGGGTGCACCCGCGTAACCGGCACGTCCCTGTCGGCGCGCCCGCCACCGGCGGCGAGGCGGTCCATCTGCTCCTGGAGGCGGCGGCCAACCCGTCGATGCCGGGCGACTTCACGCCGTCGGCTCTCGGGGACGTGACGACCGCCGGTGACAGCCCGCTGTACACGTTCGCCGCCGCCGACATCGCGGTGCTGGACGAGAACGTGTGGCATCTGGTGCTCGACATCGAGGTGCTGTCCGAGCTGATGGCGGAGCTGCCCGTCGACCGGTCGCGGCGGCACGAGATCCTGCGCGCCCTGGAGAACATGCTGGACGCGCTGGACCTGCACGACGTGGCGGGTACGGCGGTGGCGGCCCGCGCCGAGCTGGCGGAGGTCCTGGCGAGTCCGGCCGCGCCCAGCGCGCACCGTGTCTCGGCGGCCGGGCACGCGCACATCGACTCGGCGTGGCTGTGGCCGCTGCGCGAGACCGTACGGAAGGCGTCGCGGACGTTCGCCAACGTCACCGCGCTCGCCGAGGAGTATCCGGAGCTGGTCTTCGCCTGTTCGCAGGCCCAGCAGTACGCATGGGTCAAGGAGCACCAGCCGCACATCTGGGAGCGCATCAAGAAGGCCGTGGCGGACGGCAATTGGGCGCCGGTGGGCTCGATGTGGGTGGAGTCGGACGCCAACATGCCGGGCGGCGAGGCGCTGGCCCGGCAGCTCGTGCACGGAATGCGCTTCTTCCGGGAGGAGTTGGGGGTCGAGACGGAGGAGATCTGGCTGCCGGACTCCTTCGGCTACACGGCCGCGTTCCCCCAACTGGCCAAGCTGGCGGGGGTGAAGTGGTTCCTCACGCAGAAGCTGTCGTGGAACCAGTCCAACAAGATGCCGCACCACACCTTCTGGTGGGAGGGCATCGACGGCACCAGGGTCTTCACACACTTCCCGCCGGTCGACACCTACAACGCGCAGTTCCACGCGTCCGAACTGGCCCACGCCGAGCGGAACTTCGCCGACAAGGGCCGGGCGTCGCGCTCGCTGGTCCCGTTCGGCTGGGGCGACGGCGGTGGTGGTCCCACCCGCGAGATGCTGGAGAAGGCGCGCCGGCTGAAGTCCCTGGAGGGCTCGCCGCGCGTGGAGATCGAGAAGCCCGCCGCGTTCTTCGCCGCCGCCCAGGAGGAGTACGGGGAGAAGGCCCCGGTCTGGTCGGGCGAGCTGTATCTGGAGCTGCACCGGGCGACGTACACGACGCAGGCGAAGACCAAGCAGGGCAACCGGCGCAGTGAACACCTCCTGCGGGAGGCCGAGTTGTGGGCGACGGTCGCCGCGCTGCGGACGCCGTCGTACGCGTATCCGTACGAGGAGCTGGACCGGCTGTGGAAGACGGTGCTGCTGCACCAGTTCCACGACATCCTGCCGGGCTCGTCCATCGCGTGGGTGCACCGGGAGGCGCGGGACACCTACGCGGCGGTACGGGAGGAGCTGACGGCGATCACGGCGGCGGCCGTCGCGGCGCTCGGCGGCGGTACGAGTGGCGGCACGGGTGACAGCGGGGCGAGTGACAGCGGTGCGGGTGACAGCGGTGCGGGTGGCGGTGCGGCGGTGCTCAACGCCTCGCCGTACGAACGGACCGAGATCGTCGAGGCCGACACGGCCGACATCCCCGAGGGCAGCGCGGTGCAGGCGCTGAACAGCCACGGCCGCTCGGCCGTCGCCGTACGCGTGCCCGCGCTGGGCGTGACGACGCTGGCCGCCGCCGAGCCGGCGGACGGGACCACGGGCGTCACGACGCGCGCCGAGGGCTCGGACGTGGTCACCCTCGACAACGGGCTGCTGCGGGTCACCGTCGACCGCGACGGCCTGCTCAGCTCCGTACGCGATCTGACGGCGGACCGAGAGGTGCTGGCGCCGGGCAGCCGGGGCAATCTGCTCCAGCTGCACCCGGACCACCCCAACCACTGGGACGCGTGGGACATCGACCGGCACTACCGGAACCGGCACACCGACCTCACGAAGGCGGAGTCGGTGCAGTTGGTCGAGCAGGGTCCGCTGCGGGCGACGGTCCGGGTGGTCCGTACGTTCGGCTCGTCGTGGATCGTGCAGGAGATCCGGCTCGCGGCCGGCAGCCGGCGTGTGGACGTCGTCACGGAGGTCGACTGGCAGGAGTCGGAGAAGGTCCTGAAGGCGGCGTTCCCGCTGGACGTGCACGCCGAACGGTCCACCGCCGAGATCCAGTTCGGCCATGTGCACCGCGCCACGCACACCAACACCAGTTGGGACGCGGCCCGGTTCGAGATCTGCGCGCACCGCTGGCTGCGGGTCGCCGAGCCCGGGTACGGCGTGGCGGTGGTCAACGACTCGACGTACGGCCACGACGTGACGCGCAGCGCGCACGGCGAGGGGCTGGGGACGACGGTACGGCTGACGCTGCTGCGGGCCCCGCACAGCCCGGACCCGGAGACGGACCTGGGCACGCACAGGTTCAGCTACGCGCTGGCGCCCGGCGCCGAGGTGACCGACGCGGTCCGTGAGGGCCTGGCGCTCAATCTGCCGCTGCGGGTCGCCGCCGCTCCCCCGTCGGCGCCGCTGGTCGCCGTCGACCATCCGGCGATCACGGTGGAGTCGGTGAAGCTGGCCGAGGACCGTAGCGGCGATGTGGTGGTACGGCTCTACGAGTCGGCCGGCAACCGCGCGTCGGGCCTGCTGCGGACCGGCTTCCCCGTCGTATCGGCCCAGGTCACCGATCTGTTGGAGCGTCCGCTGCACGAGGCGGGGACGGGGGCGGACGGTCTGCGGGTCGCGCTGCGGCCGTTCCAGATCCTGACGCTGCGGTTCACGCCGGCGTAGGACCGGCGGGCGGGGGGTCAGGGTCGCGGCACGTTACGCAGGTTGGAGCGTGCCATCTGGACCATGCGGCCCACCCCACCGTCCAGCACGATCTTCCCGGCGGAGAGCGCGAAGCCCTGGACCATGTCGGCGCTGATCTTCGGCGGCATGGACAGGGCGTTCGGGTCGGTGACCACGTCGACCAGCGCGGGACCCTGGTGCTTGAAGGCGTCCTTGAGCGCTCCCGCGAGCTGTTTGGGCTTCTCGACCCGGACGCCGAACGCCCCGGCGGCGCGGGCGATGGCGGCGAAGTCGGGGTTGTGGTTCGTCGTGCCGTACGCCGGCAGACCGGCCACCATCATCTCCAACTCGACCATGCCGAGGGAGGAGTTGTTGAACAGGACGATCTTCACCGGCAGTTCGTACTGGACGAGGGTGAGGAAGTCGCCCATCAGCATGCTGAATCCGCCGTCGCCCGACATGGAGACGACCTGGCGCCCGCGGTCGACGAACTGCGCGCCGATCGCCTGCGGCATGGCGTTGGCCATCGAGCCGTGGCTGAACGAACCGATCACACGGCGGCGGCCGTTGGGGGACAGATAGCGGGCGGCCCAGACGTTGCACATGCCGGTGTCGACGGTGAAGACCGCGTCGTCGTCGGCCACTTCGTCCAGCACGGACGCGACGTACTCGGGGTGGATCGGGACGTGCTTGTCGACCTTGCGGGTGTACGCCTTGACGACGCCTTCGAGCGCGTCGGCGTGCTTCTTGAGCATCTTGTCCAGGAAGCGGCGGTCGTTCTTCATCCGTACGCGCGGCGTCAGACAGCGCAGCGTCTCGCGTACGTCGCCCCAGACCGCGAGGTCCAACTGCGAGCGGCGGCCGAGCCGTTCGGGCCGGACGTCGACCTGGACGATCTTGACGTCGGTGCCGTCGGGGAGGAAGGCGTTGTACGGGAAGTCGGTGCCGAGCAGGATGAGCAGATCGCACTCGTGGGTGGCCTCGTACGCGGCGCCGTAACCGAGCAGTCCGCTCATGCCGACGTCGAACTTGTTGTCGTACTGGATCCACTCCTTGCCGCGCAGGGCGTGGCCGATCGGGGACTTGATCCGCTCGGCGAACTCCATGACCTCGGCGTGCGCCCCGGCCGTGCCGCTGCCGCAGAAGAGCGTGACCCGGTCCGCCTCGTCGATCATCGAGACCAGCTTGTCGATCTCCAGGTCGCCGGGCCGCACCGTCGGCCTGGAGGTCACCAGGGCGTGCTCGATCGCCCTGGTGGGAGCCGGCTGGGAGGCGATGTCACCGGGCAGCGTCACCACGCTGACGCCGCCCCGGCCGACCGCGTGCTGGATGGCCGTCTGGACGAGCCGGGGCATCTGCTGCGGGCTGGAGATCATCTCGTTGTAGTGGCTGCACTCCTCGAACAGCCGCTCCGGGTGCGTCTCCTGGAAGTAGCCGAGGCCGATCTCGGCCGTCGGGATGTGCGAGGCGAGCGCGAGGACCGGGGCCATGGAGCGGTGCGCGTCGTACAGACCGTTGATCAGATGCAGATTGCCGGGGCCGCAGGACCCGGCGCAGGCGGCGAGCTTGCCGGTGACCTGCGCCTCGGCGCCCGCCGCGAAGGCCGCCGCCTCCTCGTGCCTGACCTGGACCCAGTCGATGGCCGCGTTGCGCCGGATGGCGTCCACGACGGGGTTGAGGCTGTCGCCGACGACCCCGTACAGCCGCTGGACACCCGCGCGGGCGAGGATGTCGACGAACTGCTCCGCCACGTTCTGCTTGGCCATGGAAGCGCGCCCTTCTGCTGTCCGGGGATCCGTGCGGGCCACCCTCGGCCCGGGGTCCCGTCCGGTACCCGCTGTCCATCAACCCATGCCCCGCGCTGTTACGCCTCCCAGACCCCGACGGCCGTCCGGTCGTCGGCGTACCCCTTCGCCCGCAGTCCGACGTCCGCCAGATACGTGGCGAGCCCCGGCGGCTCGCCGGAGGCCCAGCGCGCGGCCAGTTCGTCGCCCAGGGCCGGTACGCCGCGGAGCGGCTCGGCCAGCCCGACGCTGGTCAGCAGGAGCGTGTCCCCCGGCCGGGCGACCGAGGCGCGGAAGCGGAACGGCTCGGGCGGAGGCGGTACGGGATCCTCCACGACCGGCCCCGGCGGTTTGGTGATCTCCAGATCCATCGTGAGGCGGTCGCCCTCGGCGGTCTGTTCGGCGGCGGCCTCGGCGAGAGCCCCGGCGGGCGGGGAGCCGAAGCCGAGGACCGGTTCGCCCCGGATGTCGGAGGGCTCGGGGACCAGCGGCTCCAGGTCCTGCCAGGCGCCGTCCCTCAGCCGGAACAGGCCCCCGCCGCCGACGCCGAAGAAGACGCGGGTCCGGCAGTCGGGGTCGGCGGAGAGCAGCAGACAGCGCAGGCTCGCGGTGTAGTCCTCCGGGTCGCGGCCCAACTCGGCCGCGCGGGCGCGCAGCTTGCCGTACGTACGGTCGGTGAGCCGGTGCAGACCGGACTTCAGGTCGCCCCGGCGGCCGGCTCTTATGTCCTCGGCCAGCCTGCTGTGGCTGCGGCCGACGGCGCCGCCGATCCAGCGGCAGGCGTCGGCGGCGGACAGGTGGGCGCCCTCGGTGGCGCGGGCGCCGGTGGCCACGGCCACCAGGACGAGGGCGCCCGGTCCCGCACCGAAGCGGGCGGTGAGCAGGGCGTCCCTGCGGGGCTCGCCCCGGTAGCGCGCCGAGTCGCCGCGCATGGAGGCGGCGCGGAGGGTGTACGTGCCGTACTGGGCGCCGTCGAGGGCGGTGTCGGCGACGAGCTGGTCGAGTCCGTCGGCGTCGGCGGCGGGCAGGGCGGTGGGCTCCGCGTCGTAGGTGGGCGGGCTGTCACCGACGTGACCGAGACGGACGGCGGCAGCGGGCGCGGGTGTGGGGCTGGTCGGAGGCGGGGCCGGGGGCGTCGGCTTGTGGTCGGTGGTGCGCGGGTCCCGGGGCGCCGGATCGGCGACGGCGTCCGGCAGCGCCGCGGCGTCGGTGGGGTCGAACGCGGCGGGCGGCGGCTCCCACGGCGCCCGTGGCCGGGGTGTGAGGGGGGTGTCGGCCATCGTGGGCGGCGGAGGGGGCGGGGGCGATACGAACGCGGGCCCGGGTGCGGGTGAGGGCTCCGGCGCCGGGCCCGGCGCCTGGATCACCGGGTGCGCGCCGCGCGCCTCCCACCAGGCCAGCGGTCGCGAGAGGGGCCCACCGTCGGCGGCCCCCACGTCCTCGTCGTCCTCACCCGCGTCGTCTTCGTCGTCCACGTCGATCACGTGCCCGTACTGCCTCGGCGACGGCACGTCGTTCCCGCCGAGAGTGTCCGCCGCCGAGTCGAAACGGTCGTCGATCGTGTCGTCCGGCGTCTCGGCCGGACCGGTGTCGGGTGCGGACTCGTCGTACAGCCGGCCCCACCAGTCGTCGGTGGTGGCGGGCCGGTCCCCCTGCTGGCTCATGCTCCTATTGTCGACCGCACGGGGCGTCAGAAAACGGGACAGCCCGAAAAATAAGAGGCATGGCGGGATGACGTCACCGCCGCGTGGCCAGAGTCCGCCGGGCGGCCCCACCCCCCACGGGAAGGACGCCCGGCGGACGTTCGGCTGGCCGGAGCGCACCAGGTGCGCCGACCAAGATTCCGGGCCGGAGACCGGCCGTACGACGACCGTACGCCGATTCGAATCGTAGCGACTCGTCGGGGTTCGACGGGAACGTCCGGGTAGTCAGCTTATCCGGCATAAGGAGCCGGGCTCACACCAATGACACCGAGGCATATCCCTGCGGCCTGTTGATCCGGCAATGTCGCCACATTGGCAGAGTGACGCGTGGTACGGGGATGATGTGGGCGGCGGGTTTACGCCGTGGCCGGTATCCGCCACGGTTCGCCGGTTTTGATACGTGTGTCCGGGGAGGGGTGCAGGGGTGCTGGGAGCAATAGGTCTCGACGAGAGACAGGAGTCCGCGTATCGCGCGCTGGTGGCGCTCGGCGCCGCCGAGGCCGCCGATCTCGCGCATCGGCTCGCGATACCCGAGCAGGACACCGAACGCGCGCTGCGCCGGCTGGAGCAACAGGGCCTGGCCGCGCAGTCGTCGGCCAGGACCGGGCGCTGGGTGGCCGCGCCGCCGGCGGTGGCGCTGGGCGCGCTGCTCACCCAGCAGCGCCACGAGCTGGAGCGGGCGGAGCTGGCCGCCGTACTGCTGGCCGAGGAGTACCGCGCCGAGTCGGCGGGTCCCGCCGTGCACGATCTGGTCGAGGTGGTGACGGGTGCGAGCGCGGTGGCGCACCGTTTCCACCAACTTCAGCTCGGGGCGACGGAGGAGATCCGCGCGCTGGTGACCGGCAGGCCGGTGGTGGTGACGGGGACGGACAACGAGTCCGAGGAGCGGGTGGTGACGCGGGGCGTCCGCTACCGCGTGGTGATCGAACGCGAGGTGCTGTCGCTGCCCGACGGGATCAACGAGGTGTCGGCGGCCCTGGGCCGTGACGAGCAGGTACGGGTCGTGGACCGGGTGCCGACGAAGCTGATGATCGCCGACCGGGCGCTGGCGATGGTGCCGCTGACGGCGGGCGACGCGGAGCCGGCGGCCCTGGTGGTGCACGCGAGTGGGCTGTTGGAGTCGCTGTCGGGGCTCTTCGAGGCGGTCTGGCGCGACGCGCTGCCCCTGCGGCTGTTCCCGGGCGTGGACGGCCGGGACGACGAGGCGGCGGTGCTGGAGGACGCGGTCGACGGGCCGGGCGAGACCGATCTGGAGGTGCTCTCGCTGCTGCTCGCGGGGATGACGGACGCGAGTGTCGCCAAACAGCTGGATCTGGGACTGCGGACGGTGCAGCGCCGGGTGAAGGGCCTGATGGAACTGGCGGGCGTGACGACGCGGCTCCAACTGGGCTGGCACGCGTACGAGAAGGGCTGGGTGGCCCGCGACCTGCGGGAGTAAGGGACCGGATTCCCATCCCCACCCCGCTCCCCACCTCACTCCCCGCCCCGCGTGCCGCTTCGACGGGGATCCTGCACTCTTGGCAGATGGACGTGTGGCAGCTCGTGCTGGTGGGTCTGGTCATGCTGCTGGGCGTCATCGGTGTGCTGATTCCCGGGGTGCCCGGCCCCGCCATCGTCTGGGCCGCCGTGGTCTGGTGGGCGCTGAGCGACACCTCGGGCACGGCCTGGGCGGTGCTGATCGGCTCCACGGCCGTACTGCTGCTCAGCCAGGCTCTCAGACCGCTGCTGCCGTCCCGGCGGACGCGCGAGACAGGGACGCGGCGGCGCACGCTGCTGGCCGGCGGGCTCGCGGGGATCGTGGGTTTCTTCGTGGTGCCGGTGGTGGGCGCGGTCGTGGGTTTCGTCGGCGGGATCTACGCGGTGGAGCGCGTACGGCTGGGCAGCCACCGGGACGGCTGGGCGTCGACGCGCGCGGTGATGCGGTCGGCGGGCTATCCGGTGCTGGTCGAGCTGTTCTGCTGTCTGCTGGTGGCGGGCGCGTGGCTGGGCGCGACGGTCTGGGGCTGAACCCGCCGGCCGGTCGCGCACGACCGTGCCCCGCTGGGCGGCGCGGGATGCCGCCGCGGCCCGCGCTCCGTACGCTGGAAGCCGGTGGTGCGACCGCGCATCCCATGTGGAGACGTTGATGAACACACCGCGGGACTTGTTGATCATTGCCTTGGAGGTGGCGTCCGATCGCCCTCCGGGCCGGGGCGATCTGTCGCTCGCGCTCGCCGGCGCCGAGCTGATCGACCTCTTGGAGGCGCGGGCCGCGAGGCTGCGGGACGAGTACGTCGTGCCGGGCGACAACCGGGCGGTCGGCGAGCGTCTGCTGGACGAGGCGTCGGCGTCGCTCGCCCGGCAGGAGCCGTTCGAGACGATCGAGGACTGGCTGTGGCGCAGGGGCCGCGGCCTGGCGGACGTCTACCTCACGGCCCTCGGGTCGGAGGGGCTGATCACCCAGCAACGCCGTTTCCGCCGGCTGCCCTTCGTGACCGGCCGCACCGTGCCCGCCGATACCCCCGCGCGCCGCTCGGCGCTCGAACGCTGGACGGCGGACGAGCCGGTCCTCGCCACACTCGGTGCCGCTGTCGGAATCCGCGACGAGCCGCCCGAGGGTGCCCCCGAGGTGGCCGACGAGGTGGCCGACGAGGCGGTGGCGACGGTGCTGGACGCCGTCCATGACGCGCTGAGGGACCTGGAGGCGGAACGGCAGAAGCGTTCCATCGAGCAGGCGGCCTTCGACAACGTCTGGCGGGGTCCGTGACGCCGCCCCGACGGCCTGCCGGACAGACCGGGCCGCCCTCGCGGAGAGGCCCCCACCTCTCCCTACACATCGGATCTCTCCTCCTGCATTGACGCGCCTCAGCCTCACCCCTACCTTCCGTCCAGGGATAGCTCGGATGAATCACCTGCCCGGGAGGCACCAATGGCAACGACCCCGTCCCGACGAGACGTCCTCGCCGGCGGCGCTCCCCTGCGAGGAGACGGCCGACGGGTCCGTGCGGATCCCCCTGGGCAAGGGCGACGCGGCGCTGATCACCGCGGCCGGTGACCGGCCGGACCTCCGCGTCCGGCCGGTCCGGCCGAACGCTCCGGCGGCCCGGTGGGGTCTGCCCACCTGAGCCGCCGGTCCTGCTCGTGCCCTACCGAGGTGCCGTCAGCAGATCGGTACGCCGGGGAGTTGCGCCGCGGGGTGGTCGATGTAGATGTTGGAGATGAAGCCGCCCTGGTCGCGCAGCTTGCTCCACCAGTTGTTGCTGTATCCCTCGGCGTTCACGGTGTCGCCCTGCTTCTGGCAGAGGACATGGACGTTGGTGGGACCGGCCAGCCGGGTCACGACGGCGGCGTTCAGCCGGGCGTCCGCGCGGACGCTGACACCGGTGCCCCAGGTGGAGAAGGGGGTGCCGCCGCCGCCTCCGCCACAGCCGTTGTCACTGGTGAGGTACTGCTGGTTGTAGCTGCCCGGGTAGGGGAGGCCGCCGCCGTTGATGACGATGTTCTGCCCGACACCGTTGAGCAGCTGCTCGTAGTGCAGATGGGGGCCGGAGGAGTTGCCGCTGGAGCCCGTGGTGCCGATCTGCTGACCCTGGTTGACGAACTGTCCGCTGGCCACCGAGAAGGAGCCGAGGTGGAAGTAGTACGTCTGCCAGCCGCCGCCGTGGTCGATGGAGATGTAGTTGCCGGCGCCGCTCGGCTGGCTGTGCCGGGTCGCGGTGCCGGCGGCCGACGCGAGGGCCGGGGTTCCGTTGGTGGTGCCGCCGTCCGCGCGGACGAAGTCCAGCGCGCGGCGGACCTCGGCGGAGTGGTGGCTGTAGGTCCACCGCTGGCCGCACGGGTAGGGGGCCTTGAAGTTGGGCCCCGCGGCCGCGGCGGCCGTGTCGGAGGCGCCCGCTTCGGCCGTTTCGGCTGCTCCGGCGGGTACCGTCAGAATCCCGACGAGTACGAGGAGCGCACCGGCGAATGTGGTCGATAGGCGTCTGAGACGGGTCACGAGTGCTCCCGGGTGTGGGGGAATGCAGGCGATCGGGCGGCGAGCCGTCGACCGCTGCGAGACCCGGCAAAAGTAGCGAGGGGCGCTCCTCCTCACAACGACCGGGCAGCGCCTTTCGTCGGAGATGAAATGTCTTGCTCCTGACAAGTCGGCACACCACCATGGCGTCGGACGCCGCCCGTGCGGCAGAGTGCGTCGTGCCTCGCCCCACCCCCACCCGCCACACCCGTACAACTGCACAAGTCACCTCTGCGGAGGAGTGGTTGACAGCTCCTCACCCCGCCTTGCCCCCACTTGTGCGCGTAGGTCCCGGACCCGCGCACCACAGAGCGGAGAGAAGATCGATGACCTTGACGACAGGCTGGAAGCGCGGCCAGGCCGCGCTCCTCGGCACCCTGGTCGCCGCGACGCTGGCCCTCACCGGCCAGCCGGCGACCGCCGCGCCGTACCCCGGCGGCGGCGGCGCCCCGGACGCCGGATCCGGCGCCATGAACACCGCGTTCTCGGCGGCCGCCGCCGAGTTCGACGTACCCCGTGATCTGCTCGTCGCCGTCGGCTACGGCGAGACGCACCTCGACGGTCACGGCGGCAGACCGAGTCAGGCGAACGGCTACGGTGTGATGCACCTGGTCAGCCAGCCGAAGCACAAGACGCTGGAGCGGGCCGCGAAGCTCACCGGCGAGTCCGTGACCGACCTCAAGAAGGACACCGCGGCCAACATCCGCGGCGCCGCCGCCGTGCTGCGCGCCGTCGCCGACGAGCAGGGCCTGGACGCCACCGACCGCGACTCGCTCGCCGAGTGGTACCCGGTCGCCGCCGAGTACGGCGCCGCGACGAACGACCGTACGGCGCGGCTGTACGCGGACACCGCGTACGACCTGCTCAACAAGGGTCTACGCGCGCAGGCCGCCGGGAACGAGCAGGTCCTCGTCAAGGCCCGCAAGGTGACGCCGGACCGCGGCAAGTACGCGAGCATCGCCTCGGACCTCGGCGTGCTGAGCGACGACTACCCGGCGGCGCTCTGGGTCCCGGCGAGCACGTCGAACTACCAGACCGGACGTACGGCGGCGATCAACAAGGTCGTCGTGCATGTCACCCAGGGGTCGTACGCCGGCTCCATCAGCTGGTTCCAGAACCCGTCGTCGCAGGTCAGCGCGCACTATGTGATCCGGTCCTCGGACGGCCAGGTCACCCAGATGGTCCGGGACGCCAACACCGCGTGGCACGCGCGCTCGGCCAACGCCAGCTCCATCGGCATCGAGCACGAGGGCTTCGTCGCCGACCCGTCCTGGTTCACCGACTCGATGTACCGCTCGTCGGCCGCGCTGACGCGCCACCTCACCGCGAAGTACGGCATCCCGCGCACCCGTACGGGCGTCGTCGGCCACAGCGAGGTGCCGGGCAACGACCACACCGACCCCGGGGCGAACTGGAACTGGACCTACTACATGTCGCTCGTCAACGGCGGCAGCGGTGACCCGGGCCCCGGCCCCGGCACCTCGTTCCCGACGTGGGGCACCGGCGTGAGCATCCGTCAGGACACGACGACCACCTCGGCGCAGGTCGCCAGCCTGGCGGGACCGACGACCGTCAAGGTCCAGTGCCAGAAGCGCGGCCAGCTGGTCAACTACCAGGGGTACAGCAACGACGCCTGGTCCTATCTGCCGGACTACGGCGGCTACATCTCGAACATCTTCATCGATGTCTCGGACGCGTGGCTGCCGGGCGTGCCCAACTGTTGAGTACGCAGCGATAGTTGACACTCCGTCAGTAATGCATCACCGCCTCAGGGGGCGGGGCCGTCCAACAGGGCCTTGCCCAGCTGGGTGCGGTGGTGCATCATCCGGTTGCCGTGCCGGTGCGAGGTGAGCAGGCCCGCCTCGCGGAGTACGGAGGCGTGCCGGCTCGCCGTCGAGGGAGCCATCCGCAGCGCCCCCGCCAGACCCGTCGTCGTCATCGGCCGGTCGAGCAGTTCGAGCAGCCGGGCGCGCGAGGTGCCGATCAGCTGGGCCACCGGTGGCGTCGCCTCACCCTGCCGGTGGCGCGCCAGCCAGCCGGGTGCCGGGGAGAGCGGGTGGACCAGCACCGGGGGCAGCTCGTCGTCCACCAGGGCCAGCGGCGTACCGACACAGAAGAAGCCCGGCACCAGGGTCAACGTCTGCCCGGACAACAGGAGTTCACGGCTGACCGGGTACGGCGTGCGCAGGATCCCCTCCTCGCAGCGCCAGCCGGGCATCTCCTCGTAACTGGCCAGCAGCCCCTCCGATCCCCCGCTCAGGGCGGCCTCGGCGCGGCGGGCGCGGTCGGCCGCGGCCTGGGCCCGGATGGCGGGCAGATAGGGCACCACGGCGACCGAGTAGTAGCGCCGCAGCGTCGCCCCGAGCCAGCGCAGCGCCTCCACATCACCGTCGGCCAGCCGCCGTACGGTGGCCGGTACCGGACCGGGTCTCCGCGCGTAGAGTCGCGCGAGTTCGGCGACCAGGCGCCGACGGGGAGTTGACAGCAACTGGTCCACACCGATGTCGAGGTCCAGCTCGCCGCGGCCGGGGGTGAGGAAGTCGGGGAAGTACTCCGCCGAGGGGCAGAGCAGCATCAACTCCCGTACCGCCGAGGCGAGTCCGGCCCGCTCCAGGGCCGTGCGGACCTCGCGCCGCCAAGGCGCGAAGGCCGGTGGGACATGCTGGTTCTGGAGCAGATGCAGGCTGAGCGCGGCCTCCCACAGAGCGTCGGCCCCGTCCGCCACGCGCAGCCGGTTCAGCTCCCGTCCACGGAGATCGACTCGCAGCACGTTGGACTCCCCCGGAAAGCCTGTGCGTTCAGGCCCGGATTGTAGCGGGGCCGGGTTGCGGAGTGATTGCGGTCGAGCACGGTGTGCTCCGGACGACAGGACCTAGGCGCGGTCCGGCGTGCGGTAGCGGGAGTGGTCGATGTGCCAGACGTAGGAGGACACGATGGACCCGAGGGCCCCCGCGTGGGCGGCGAGCGGGCCCGCGCCGACCGTCAGTTCGGCGATGCGGGCGGCGGCCACGGCGGCCCGCTGTTCGCACATGCGGGAAGCGAGCCGGTACGCCTCTTCGAGGTCGCACCCGCGCTCCCGCATCAGGAGTGACAGCAGGTTGAGCGAGCCCGACCCGTCGTGGGCGGTCTCCTTCGCGTACGAGGCGAGGTCGTTGATCCAGCCGGCGAAGTCCGCGACGGCCGCCTGGAGTTCCCGGACCGGCGCCGAGGACCTTTCCGGGTCGGTCAGTTCGTACCCGAGGGCGACCTCGGCCGTGGTCGTCAGGGTCCGTATGAAGACGGTGTGCGGACGCATCGCGCGGTAGTCGGACAGGGTGACGTGGTCCGGCCTGTCGAGGTGGTGCGCCTCCCAGAGGACGCCCATGAGGTTGTCCCGCAGGTCCGCGGTGAGCCGCAGGTACTGGGTGGGAGTGGCCCGTTCGCCGAACCGGGCCAGGACGTCGCGCAGCGCGGCGCCGAAGGCGCTCGGTCCGCCCGGTGGCTCGTCGTGGCCGGCGAGGACGTGGACGTACTCACTGATCGTGCGGACCAGGCGGGCCGGGTCGCGGGCCCCCTCCGCCTCGCCGTGCGTGTCGTCGAACGCGGTGAGCCACAGGAAGAGGTCGGCGCAGAGGAACAGGCCGTCCCGGTCGGCCGTCGGGAAGGTGCGGGCCATCCCCTGGCCGGTGATGTTCGCCAGGGCGGCCAGTTTGCGCGGCGGGCCGACGAGCGGGAACGTCCGGAGCCATCCGGTGGCGTGCCGCTCGATGTCGTCGGCGTACGGGCTCGCCGGGAAGGGACCGGGGAAGGAGTCCCGCAGGTCGGGCATCGGCAGGGTGGGCGCGGTCGTGCGGGTCGCGTCGTTCATCGGGCCTTCCCCGCGAGGGTGTGCTGTCTGAGTTCGGGCACCATGCGCAGGGACGAGGGGTGCGTGGTGATCGCTCCGACCGGGCGTACGGTGCCGGGTGTCGGCCGAAGCCGCCAGCGGGACGCGACCAGCGCGGTGATGATGGTCGCCTCCGTCCAGGCGAACGCGTCGCCCATGCACATGCGTTTGCCGGAACCGAAGGGGATGAAGGCGCCCTTGGGCGGCTGGGGGCGGTCCGGCAGCCAGCGGTCGGGGTCGAAGCGCAGCGGATCGGGGTAGAGGGCGGGATCCCGGTGTACGGCGTAGGCGCTCCAGATCACGTCCGAGCCGGCCGGCAGCAGGAACTCGCCGAGTCTCACGTCCGAGATGGCCTGCCGGGTCACGAGCCAGGCGGGGCTGTACAGCCGCAGGGTCTCGCTGACGAGTCTGCGGGTGAGGACGAGGCGGGGAACGCGCTCGGCGGTGAGCGGACCTTCGGCGAGGACGGAGTCGACCTCCTCGTGGAGTTGGCGCTCCAGCTCGGGGTTTCGGCCCAGTTCGTGGAAGAGCCAGGCGAGGACGACGGCGGTGGTCTCGGAGCCCGCGGCGAGCAGTCCGGTGACCTCCGCGAGGATCTCGTCGTCGGGCAGTGTCGCGCCGGTCTCGTCCCTGGCGGTCAGCAGCAGCGAGACGATGTCGTCGTACGCGTCGGGGTGCGCCCGGTGTTCGGCGATGATCTCGGCGACCGCGCTGCGCAGCGCGACGCCGGCCGCCCGGGCCTTCCGATTGCCCCGGGTGGGCAGTCGCTCCAGGGCGGAGACGGGCAGCAGGGCACGCTGGAGGGCGGTCCTGAAGACGGTGTCGACGCTGTTGAGGATCTGGTGGGCGGGAGCACGCCGGGGCGTCGAGGAGAACAGGGCCGACATGACGACGCCCTGGGTCATGAGCTGCATCTCGGTCTTCAGGTCGATCGGGGCTCCGCCGTCCCAGGCCGCGATGTACGGCTGCACGGTCTCCCGCATCGTGTTGACGTAGCCGGCGATCTGTTCGCGGTGGAAGGCCGGCTGCATCATGCGGCGGCGGCGCAGGTGCGGTTTGCCTTCCGCGACGGGCAGGGCGTCCTTGCCGAAGAGTTTGAGCTTCTCGAAGAGCAGCCCTTTGGTGAATTCGTCGGACTGGCTGGTGAGCATCTTGTGGATCAGCTCGGTCGAGTTGATCACCGTCAGCGTCTTCGGGCCGACCTTGACGCGGACGGCGGGGCCGTGCGCGCGCAGGCTCTGGACGAACGCGAGGCGGTCCTTGATCAGGGGTGCGGCGTGTCCGATGAGCGGAAGCTTCCCGGGCGCGAGCGGAGGAACGTCACTGCCGGTCGTCACGTGTCTGTCCTACCTTTCCGCGTCTGTGAGTGTGGTCTGCCGTCCGTGCAGGCCGTGCCGGGTCCGCAGCAGTTCCCGTACGGCGAGAATCTCGGCTCCGATCATGGCGCCGGGGGCGTACAGGGTTTTGTCGTGCCACAGGGCGGGGTGGTGGCCGGAGCCCGCCCGGTCGTTCAGGTATGTCTCGGCGCGGTGCAGGGCGCGGGCGTGCCGGGGCTGGTGGTCGGTGGTCGACAGCAGGATCTGTGCGGCGTACGCGGTCTCCTCCGTGGTACCGCCCCAGATCCCCCAGGAGCCGTCGTCACGCTGGGTTTCGACGGTCCAGGCCACGGCGGTCGCGACGGCCGCGGACGCGTGGTCCCCGCCGTGTCGCGCGAGCGCGGCCACGCAGCGCGCGGTGGCGTAGTAGGGGGACGCGTGCCATTTGTCGGGCCACGGTCCTTCGGGCCGCTGTTGGCCGACGAGCCAGTCGCGCAGTTTCTCCGTCCGGGGACCGTATACGTGCCGTGTTCCGGGGTGGCGGCTGACATAGCTGCCGAGCGCCTGGAGCGCGTGGGCGTTCGCGGTGACCGATCCGGTGTCCTCGCCGATGTAGCAGTCGTAGTGGCTGCCGTTGTGGAAGAGGTCGAGCGGGTCGGGGGTGTGTTCCAGGCCGACCAGCGAGGACACCAGTATTGCCATGGCGGTGTCGTCGGCGTCCGTCATGAGCCCGGGTGCGCCGCGTACTCCCCGGGGGTCGTAGAGGTCGTCGGCCCAGCCGCGGACGGTGGGCAGGCTGGCGGCCGGCAGTTCGGCGCCGGCCAGTGCGGCGGCGACCCACAGGCGTTCGAAGACGAGGATCGGGGCCGCCTCGGGGAAGAGACCCGAGTAGCGCTGTGCCACGGCGTCGAGGGCCGCGACGGTCCCTGCCGCGGGCACCGGCGAGAGCGCCGCGGCGCGGGCCGCCGTGGCGGCCGGTGAACTGCCCAGCAGGTCCGGTCCGTCGGGTATGAGCGCCCCCGGTATGTACTCGGCCACGCCCTCGAAGGTGTGGTGCAACTTGACGGGGAGGCTGCCCGCCGAGGTGTACCGCCTCGCCACGTACTCGGGCGCGCCCCGGTCGTAGCCTCGGGGAAGCGCGGGTGCGGGCCCCGGACGCCATCCGCCGACGACCGACATCCCGTCGTCGCGGACGTGGGTGAGCTGTTGGTGGATCTTCGTGACCAGGCTGGGGACGAGGATCTCGGCCGCGGCCGTGTCCGGCCACGGTCCGGCCGTGGGCAGCGCGCGCAGCGCGGCGAGACCTCTGTCGACCGCCTTGGCCAGCCGCCGGGTCGTCTCCTCGGGCATGGTGCCTCGCCGCAGGACCGCCAGTGCGGCTTCCACGCCGCTGAGTGTCGGCAGCAGGCGGTATCGCTCCGGCCCCTCACCCCAAGTGCCGTCGGGTGCCTGCTCGTTCAGCAGATACGCGATGCGGCGCTGCTCCCCGGGCAGCCAGGGGGCCGCCGAGATGACGCGGGCGGTCTCGTACAGGGAGGGGCGGACGCTGCCCCACGGGTCCTGGTCGATCCTCGCCACCAGTCGGGCGGCCTCTTGGGGGTAGGTCGCGTGCGCGACCGTGTCGCTCATGGGTTTGCTCGACCTCACGGTTGCGGGGGCGGTGGCGGGGTGGCGGCGGGCGGTCATGCCTGCCGCTCCGTGGCGTCCAGGGCGATCTGGCGCAGTTGGGCGGTGGCCGCTTCCGGGAAGGGCGCCTCGTCCAGTGCGGCGAGGGCCGCGTCCCGACGCGCGGTGATCATTTCCTCCACGGTCCCCCGGGCGCCGGTGGAGTCCAGGATGGTGCGGATCTCGGCGGCCTGGTCCTTGTCGAGGTCGCTGCGGCCGACGAGGCCGCGCAGGGTCTTTCGCTGGACGGCGGAGGCTCGCTGGACGGCGAGCGCCATCAGTACGGTGGCCTTGCCCTCGCGCAGATCGTCCAGTATCGACTTGCCGGTCTCGGCGGGATCGCCGAACACGCCGAGCAGGTCGTCGCGCAGCTGAAACGCTTCTCCTAGCGGGATGCCGAACGCCGTGCAGGCGTCGAGCACGGACGGATCGGCCCCGGCCACCGCCGCTCCGATATGCAGCGGGCGTTCGACGGTGTACTTGGCGGTCTTGTACCGGATGACGTGTAACGCCGTCTCGATGTCGCCGGTCAGCCGGCCGGTGCTCTGCAGGTCCAGGAGCTGGCCGTACATCAGCTCGTTGCGCATCTCGGCCACCAGGGGCATGACCTGGGCAAGTCTTTCCGGGTCGAGGCCCGCCGTCTGGAGGAGTTCGTCGGACCACACGAGTGCCAGGTCCCCGAGGAGGACGGCGGCGCCCAGTCCGTGCGCCGCGGCGCGGCGGCGGGGACCTCCGCTGTCGGTGTACGCGGCGGCCAGCGCGCGGTGTGCGGAGGGCCGGCCCCGGCGGACATCGCTGTCGTCCATCACGTCGTCGTGCACGAGGGCGAACACCTGGAAGAGTTCGAGGCTCGCGGCGGCGCGTATGACGGCGGTCGTCTCTCCGGCCCCTCCGGCGGCCTGCCATCCGTAGAGGCACAACACGGATCGCAGCCGTTTCCCGCCGGTGAGGAACGCGCGCAACGTGGAGGTCAGATAGAGCAGTTCGGTGCCGGGCGCGGCCTGGTCCTTGGCATCGAGGAATCCGGTCAGGGCCGCGCTCACCCCATGCCGTACGGACAGGAGGTCAGGCGGACTGGTGGCGGGAGGTGTGGTCGCCATCGGTAGTTGATCCCCTTTCGGTCAAGAACCGTCGTGGTGGTTCCGTTCGGGCAGAGGACGGGGCCAGGACACTGCTGTTCCGCCGGTGTCGCGGTGGGGCCGGCGATCGGCCGGGGGCGCCACCGCGACACGGCGGGGAAGAGCAGGCTAGGAGGCTGTCACCGCCACGCGGTCGGCTGCCGTCGAGGACGACCCGGTGCCCGTACCCGGGCCGGCGGAACCGCGGCTCCAGGGGGTGACGCCCTTGGCATCGGGGGTCAGCGGAGTGAACCGGGTGGGAAGCGACGTGAGCGTCCGGTGGATCGGACCGTCGCGGTAGGTCAACTGGTCCGGAGCCACGGCCAGTTCGATGTCCGGCAGATAGCTGGCGAGTCGTTCGATCGCGGCCGTCGCGATCAGCAGGGCGAGATCACGGGCCGGACAGGCGTGCGGTCCGGCGGCGAACGCCAGGTGCGCCTTGGTCCCCGAGCGGTAGCCGTCGGCCGACACCCCCGAGTGGGGGCAGGTGTTGGCGGCGGCGTACGAGACCATGACCGGGGAGTCGGCGGGAATGCGGGTCCCCTCGAAGGTGACATCCTCCTTGGGGAAGTGGAAGCTGTAGTTGGCCAGCGGCGAGTCGTGCCACAGCGCCTCGTCGATGGCGTGCTGGACGGGCAGGCTTCCGGTGGTGAGCGTGCCGAAGTACCGGTCGTCGCTCAGCATCCGCACGCAGGTGTTCGCGATGAGGTTGGCGGTCGGCTCGTTCCCCGCACCGAAGATGATGATGATCTGGTTCATCACCTCTTCCGCGTTCAGCCCGTGGGGGTGGTCGATGAACCAGGACGTCAGATCGTGGCCGCGCTTCTCGGCCTTGGTCTGATAGAGGGTCTGCAGATAGGCGCCGAACGTCTGGGCGCCGGCCGCCTTCCGCTCCGGATCGGTGTCCACCATGGCCGCGAGTGCCCCCACGAGCCGGGGGCCGTGCTCGTCCGCCATACCGAACAGTGCGTTGAAGACCATCAACGGCAGCTGCTGCGCGTACTGGCTGACGAGGTCGACCGTGCCGGTGTCCGCGAAGTCCTGCAGCAGCCTGTCGGCGTAACGGAACGTCAGAACCCGTACGTCGTTGGGGTCGAGGAGCGCGAAGCTGTCGGTGATCACCTTGCGCAGGTGCGCGTGCTCGTCACCGTCGGCGAAGAAGAGACTGGGCCGCCACTCCACCAGGGGTCTGATCGGGCTGCTCTCCGGGACCTGGGGCATCCAGTTGCGGGTGTCCTTGGACCAGGTGTCGGTGTCCTGCAGGAGTTTGAGCGCCGCCTGATAGTCGGTGACCAGGTGGACGACGACACCGGGCGAGATCTCGGCGACACCGACCGGCCCCTGCCGGCGCAGCAGTTCGTAGCTGCGCTGAGGATCGGCCGCGTGCTCGGGCCCGTGCAGGGGCACGGCTGTGGCGGCTGGTGGTGTGATACTCACGAGGCTCCGACTCCGGCAGAGGATATGGAATGGGCGGTCAGTGCGATGAGCGCGTTGAGACTGCTGTCCATCTCGCGGGCATCACAAGTGACCAGTGGGGTGGCTGGGGCGAGGTCGAGCTTCTTGCGAACGATCTCCAGGTCGTAGTCAGGTGAGTCAGGGAAGGTATTGACTGCCACGGCGTACGGCAAACCGCGCTCCTCGATAAGATCCATCACCTCGAAGGACTCGTCCAGGCGCCGGGTGTCGACCAGGACGAGCGCGCCGAGCGCCCCGAAGGCGATGCCCTCCCACAGGGGAAGGAACCGCCGCTGCCCCGGAGTTCCGTACAGATACAGGACAACCCGGTCACCCGGTAGGGTCAGCCGGCCGAAGTCGATGGCGACCGTGGTGGTCGTCTTGTCCCGAAGACCGACGAGGCTGACGTCGTCGGCGTCGGCCGCCGCGTCCGTCATGACTTCGTCGGTGTGCAGGGTGGGGATCTGTGAGAGCGTCCTGATCGCGGTCGTCTTGCCGACGCCGAGGGGACCCGCGACCAGGATCTTGACCCTCTGGTGCTCCCCCTCAGGGAGGTACACGGGACGCGGGCTAGGCGACACGGAGGGATTGGAGTCCACTCAGCACCTCTTCCATGAGTTGCAGCGACGGGCGTCCGGCACGCGAGGGGGCGAGAGCGTCCGGGATCGGCACGCTGGCGTTCAACAGGCCGTCACTGACGAGTTGTTCGGCGAGCATCAGACCGACGCTGGCCGGCAGCGCGAGATACGCGGCTATCTCGACGGCGGTGAGGGAACCGTCCGTCACCAGCTCGACGACACGCCGGTGCACCGCCGTGTGGTACGAGGAGAGCGGCTGGCCGCTGGCCCGCAGAGCCGTCAGCGTGTCGAGGGTGGTGGGTAACGGGGCATCACCGCCGGCTCCGGTCGCCAGATACGCCGGAAGAAGCCGCCGCTGGTGCTGACCGCGGCTCATGACGCTCCGTCATGGGTGCGCGCCGAGACAGACATGTGCTGTTCACCGAGCTTCTTCGCCTGACGCGCCATCATGTGGACGACCACACCCATGTGCATCGAGTCGTCGCCCGCGGCCGCGATGAGCGTGTTGGCACCGGCCGGCATGACCATGTAGGTGCCCTCGGCTATCTTCACCGTGACGGTCTCGATGGGGGTGTCCGCCGGGGCACCCAGCGCCGGGATGACGGCGGCCCGGGAGGCGGCGTGCAGTGCGGAGGTCATCGCGGCCACGCCGTCCGCGTCGTCGGCCGACAGGTTCTCGGACCGGGCCTGGACCATCCCGTCGAGGGTCATGAGCAGGGCGTGGTGGACGCCCGGGATCTCGGTGATGGGCGCCAGATACCAGGTCTCGTTCTCGCCGTGGGGCATGGTCACTGCGTTTCCTCCGAATCAGTACCGGTTCGGCCGCTTTCAAGGCCGTCCTGGAATTCACTCCAGGCTTTGAGGGACCGCTCCGGGTCCGGGGCACGGTAGGTGGGAGCGGTGAGTCCTCCGGTGGGTGCCGCGGGTCCGCGGCGGCGGCGCTGTGGCAGACCGTCCGCGCTGTCCGGTACGGGAGTGCGCGGCTTCTCGTCGTCCTCCGGCGCGGCCTCGGTGACCGCGGCGGGCCGCCGCTCCGCCTTCGGTGCCATGGCCGGCTGGGGGGCCATGGCGGACGGCGGCTCGGCCTCTTCGTCGATCGAGGCCAGCAGGTTCGGGGGAATGGTCACCACAGCACGCACCCCGCCATAGGGAGACGGATGATCGATGGAGACATCGAAGCCGTAGTCGGCGACGAGGCGGCCGATGGCGGCGAAACCCTGGGACGGCGGGTCGCCGAGCTCGGTGAGCATGACGTCTTGGGTGTCGGCCGAGAGCAGCCGCGCGCCCCGGGAGGCCGCTTCCGCGGTCATCCCCTTGCCGGCGTCGTCGACCGTGACGCAGACGTTGCCGTTGCCGCTCTGGATCAGGGTGACATCCACCGCGAGGTCGTCACGGGAGTGCTCCAGGGCGTTGGCCATCAGCTCGGCGCAGGCCACGGCGACGGGCTCGGCGGCACGGCCGACGATCCCGACGTTGGAGGCTATTCGTGAGTTGATCTTGACGCGGTCGAACCCACGGAGGCGGGAGGAGGCACCCGTGACGATCTCGGCCACATAGGTGTCCTTGCGGACGTGTCCCGGCCACGCACCGCACACGATGGCGGTCCGCTGGATGAGGCGCAGATTCTGCTCGTTGAGATGGTCGGCGGCGAGCATCCTGTGTGTCAGGTGCCCGGCCCCGGTGAACTCCCTCTGCAGGGAGTCGAGTTCCGACTGCAGCCGGTACGACAACGCCTGCGAGTCCTGGCTCGCGCCACGCAGGGCCGCCCGCGCGGCGGCGTCCACGCGACGACGCTCCTTCAGGACCATCTCCGAGACCCGGGTGAGGACGGAGTCGAGGAGTTCCGCGTCCTCGGGTCCCGTCACCCCTTCGTGCAGCAGCCCGGGTACGGGGTGGTGGGAGCTGATCAGATGGAGCGGTACGGCCGGCAGCCGGGCGGAGACGAGATGACTCACCTCGGCGCGGAACCGCTCCTCGCGGGCCTCGGCCTCCCGGGTGCGGGTCTCGGCGTCCCGCGTACGGGATTCGGCACCGTGTGTGCGGAAGTCGGCGTCGCGCGTGCGCGCCTCGGCGCTCTTCAGCGCCGCGTCCATTTCTCTGCACCGTCGCGCCTGTTTGCGACGGGAGAGCGCCAGCAGCAGCGCGACGGCGGCCGTGACCGCGGTCACGGCGCCGAGCGCGAGGGCGGGTTCTGAGGGAGAGATCACGGAAAAAGGGTCCTAGGGGTTCGAGGGGGGAACGGGCGAGTACACCGAAGCGGTCGGCGTTCCCCGCCCGTGGGGTGGTGTGCGTCCGGGAGCGACACGGGCCGTCCGCCGGCCACCGGCGGCGACGCGCGGGACCGCACGCGAAGGGGGTCGTCCTTCCGGTACACAGGAATCGTCCCTTCCGCGCCTCACGACTGCCGGCATCCGGCACGACCGTCGGACCGGTCGTGCTTGCTCAGCGTCATCGGGACTCCAGGGCGGACGGGGGCGGCGGCGCAGGTACTTCCGCCATCAAGTGCTGCCGCATCTCGCTGAGGGATCACGCCAAAGCGACGTCAGTTTAGGGGAGTTGACCTCCAACTCACAGCACGGGTGAGCAGCCCGCGATGATCATGAGGGAAGAAATACGGCCAGGTGGGGAGTAACTGCCGCACCATGAGCCCATCGCGTCCCAGCTCCGGCAGGCGGGCGTGTGAGGCTGGAGCCATGACCGAATTCAGCGAGGCCGAGCGCTCGTACCTCTCCTCCCAGCGGCTGGGCCGGCTGGCCACCGTCGACCCGAAGGGCCAGCCACAGGCCAATCCCGTGGGCTTCTTCCCGCAGGCCGACGGCACGATCCTGGTCGGCGGATACGCGCTGGGCACCACCAAGAAGTGGCGGAACCTCCGGTCCAACCCCCGGGTGGCACTGGTGGTGGACGACATCGTGAGCCTCAAGCCGTGGAAGGTACGGGGCGTGGACATCCGGGGCGAGGCCGAACTGCTCACCGGGCCGCACGAGTTGGGGCCGCACTTCAGCGAGGAACTGATCCGGATCCATCCACGGAAGATTCACAGTTGGGGGCTGGAGGAGACCGGCTGATCCGGGCGCTCAGAGGACGGCGGCGGCCGCACACAGATGGCGTACGGCGTACGAGCGCCACGGCCGCCACGCCGCCTGACCGGGGTCGCCGTCAGGTGCCACGTCGGGATCGCCCAGGCCCCGCATCCGGACGAGCGCCGCCGTCCGCGCGGTCACACCGGGCACGGTGAGCAGCGCCCGCTCCGCCTCGTCGCGGCTCGCTCCCGCGTCGAGCCGTACGGTGCCGTCGGCGAGGGCGGTGGCGAGCGGGCCGGCCACCGGGTCGTCCACCAGGGCGGCCGGTGCGGGAAAGAGCCGGGTGAGCCTGCCGCACGGGCGCTCGACCCGGTCCCCGTACGCCGCGACGAGCCGCCGCGCCTCGGCGGGACCCGTGTGGACGCGCAGCGCGTACTCCTCGGGGTCGGCGGCGCCCGGCGCCCGCAGTCCGGGGCGGGCCGCGACGAGCGGTGCGAGGAGCGGGTCGGCGCCGAGGCGTTCGTCCACGGCGTACGGGTCGGCGTCGAGGTCGAGGAGGCGGCGCAGCCGTTGTACGGCGGTGGTGAGGTCGCGCAGGTCGGTGAGGTGGATCCGGGCCTCCAGCCACCCGGAGCGCGTCGCCCCGGTGGACGGAAGCGCCTCGTCCACCGAGACGATTCCGGGGCCGTGCGGCAGCCGCAGCGTCCGCCGGTAGGTGCGGGCGCCGAGTTCGCCGGTCATCTCCTCGACGGAGGGGACGGCCTCGTCGGCGAGCAGGTCGAACATGTCGCGCGCCGCGTAGCGCCCGCGGTAGGCGAGCCGTAGCGGAATACCGGCGAGGGAGGGCGCGGCGGGGGCCCGTCCGCCCCCGGTGTGCGATTCGGCGCGCAGGCCGCTCGGCGTACGGGCGTAGATCTGCCGGATCGTGTCGTTGAACTGCCGCACGCTCGCGAATCCGGCGGCGAAGGCGATCTCCGTGACCGGCAGGGCGGTGGTCTGGAGCAACGTCCGCGCGGTGTGGGCGCGTTGGGCGCGGGCGAGGGCGACGGGCCCGGCGCCGAGTTCGGCGGTGAGCTGGCGCCGCACCTGCCGGGCGCTGTAGCCGAGCCGCCCGGCCAGTCCCGGTACGCCCTCGCGGTCCACGACCCCGTCGCCGATCATCCGCATGGCTCGGCCGACGACGTCGGCCCGTACGTTCCACTCCGCCGACCCGGGCACGGCGTCGGGCCTGCACCGGCGGCAGGCGCGGAAGCCGTTGCCCTGGGCCGCGGCGGCGGTGGGGTAGAAGCGGACGTTGCGGCGCTTCGGGGTGACCGCCGGACAGCTGGGCCGACAGTAGATACCGGTGGTCTGGACGGCGAAGAAGAACGCGCCGTCGAACCGTGGGTCGCGGCTGGCCACCGCCTCGTACCGGGTCTCTTCCTCCATCACACCGTCGAGTGTGCGCCGCTTCCGGCGACGCCACTGGCGGGATTCGGACATGAGGGTGGGCCGGACCCCCGGTCCGGGTGTCCGGCCCACTCCGGGCGCGCTTACGGTCGGTGCCTGCCGTCGGCCCACGGCCGGTACCCACCGTCGGGGCCTACCGGATACGCCCGCGCTTGGCCTCCATGGCCGCGCGGCCCTCCGCGCCCTTGAGTCGCCAGTCGCGGCGGATCTCGGCGCGCAGCCGGGCGTCGGTCTTGGCGACGATGCGCTGGTTCTCCCGCAGCAGCTTGCGGTAGCTCTCCAGCCGCCGCTCGGGCAGCGAACCGTCCTCCAGCGCGGCGAGCACGGCGCAGCCCGGTTCACTGCCGTGGGCGCAGTCGTGGAACCTGCACTCCTCGGCCAGCTGCTCGATCTCGGCGAAGACCTGCCCCACGCCCTGTCCGGCGTCCCACAGCCCGACGCCCCGCAGCCCGGGGGTGTCGATGAGCACGCCGCCGCCGGGCAGCACGAGGAGGTTGCGGGTGGTCGTGGTGTGCCGGCCCTTCCCGTCGACCTCGCGGATGGCCCGCACCTCCATCACCTCCTCGCCGAGCAGGGCGTTGGCGAGGGTCGACTTCCCGGCGCCCGAGACGCCGAGCAGCACGCTCGTACTCCCGGAGACGACGGCGGACAGCACGTCGACGCCCTCCCCCGTCGCCGCGCTGACGGCGAGGACCTGCACACCGGGCGCCGTGGTCTCGACGTCCTCGACGAGATACGACAGACCGGTCGGGTCCGGTACGAGGTCGGCCTTGGTGAGCACGATGAGCGGCTGCGCGCCGCTCTCCCAGGCCAGGGCCAGGAAGCGCTCGATCCGCCCCAGGTCCAGCTCGACGGCGAGCGGTACGGCGATGATCGCCTGGTCGACGTTGGCCGCGAGGATCTGGCCCTCGGAGCGCTTGGACGAGGTGGACCGTACGAAGGCGGTACGACGGGGCAGCAGAGTCCGTACGTAACGGGGATCGCCACCGGCCGGGTCGACCGCGACCCAGTCCCCGGTGCAGACGACCTTCAGCGGGTCACGCGGCACCACGAACTCGGTGTCGGCCCGCACCATGCCGTCGGCGGTGACGACATCGCACTGACCCCGGTCAACACGTACGACGCGACCGGGGAGCAGGTTCTGCCCGGCGTACGGAACGAACTCCGCCTCCCAGGCCGCGTCCCAGCCGTACGGGGCGAGGGGATGAGCGGCGGATGCCGCCTCGGAGGAGGCGGAGAGGAGTGAGTGGGAAGAGAAGGACGAAGAGAAAGACAAGGGGAAACCCTTCAGGGGGCGGCCCCGGCGCGCACGTCGTGTCGGACGTGGACGAAGACGAAGGTCAGCCGGAGACCACAGGAATGGGAACGATCAGCTTCTGAATCCGGGCAGCGCCCAGCGCGACGACAGTCACCAATGTCCTCACCTCCTGCTTCCTCAACGACATCCTCAACCGTACCCACGACGGACACCGCTTCCAACTGATTTAAGGCGACGAGCGCTGCCCCGGTGACCCGGCGCCCTCGGCGTCGGCGTCGGCGAGTCGGCCGAGACGGCGCACGATCCTTTTCCGTCGCCCTCGCTTACTGTGGAATCCGATCAGTCTTCGGGAGGTCCCCGTGACCATCGTCGTCAGCCGTCCTGTGGTGCGTACCGCCCCGTACTGGGTGAGCACCGAGGAAATCGCCGATGATCTCCGGACGCGCCATCCCAACCACCCCAAGCTCAACCTGTGGCTGCGCATGCTGGGCCACACGGGGGTGCGGACGCGGCCATGGGTCGCGCCGCTGGCCGAGACCGGGGCCCGTGCGGGTGTCGGGGAGCGGTCGCGTGCGGCGTACGAGGGGGCACGCCTGCTGGCGGTGGACGCCGCGCGGGAGTCCCTGCGCGGGGCGGGCCTCGACGCCGGCGAGGTGGACTGTCTGGTGACGACGCACACGACGTCCTGGACGGTGCCAGGACTGGACGTCGACCTGATGAGGCTGCTGGGGCTGCGGCCGGACGTGTCGCGGGTGGGGCTGACGACGGTGGCCTGTGCCGGAGGCGCGCATGCCCTGGTCCAGGCGGCCCGCTTCGTACGGGCCCGGCCGGGGGCGCGGGTGCTCGTCGTGGCGGCCGAGGCTCTGAGCACGCTCTACCACCCTCGTAACCTCACCCTTCAGTCCGTCCTGTACGGCGGTCTCTTCGGGGACGCGGGCGGTGCCGCGGTGGTGAGCGGCACCGACACGGACCGGGGCGCTCACGGCGGTCTGCTGGAGGTGGCCGGCACCTGGGAGTTCGTCCTTCCGGACAGCGAGGACGCCTACTGGGGCGTGATCGACCAGGACGGGCTCCTCTTCGACTCGGGGCCCGAGGCGAGACGGGCGGCGGGGCGGGTCGTGCCGCATCTGGACGCGTGGCTGGACGGGCACCCGGTCGACTGGGCCGCCGTACATCCCGGCGGGCCGGGGATCATCAGCGGCACCCTGACGGGTCTCGGGCTCGACCCGGACACCGGGGGTACGCACTCCCTGGCGTCCCTCGCCCACGGGAACCTCGGTGGCGTCGCCCTGCTGGACGTCCTCGCGCGGACGCTGGAGCCGGGGCTCCCGAAGGGCGACGGGATCGCGGTGGCCTTCGGGCCCGGCTTCACTACTACCGCTCTGCGTCTGCGGGCCGTGGCGGGGGCGGCGGACCCTGCGGCAGCTCCGGCTCCGTGAAATCGACGGGGATTCCGACGATCATCCGCAGACCGGGATGGGCCAGGGGCGCCAGCGCCTGGACCGACACCTGGACCGCGCCGGTGAGCGGCAGCACCATCGGGCGCACCGTGGCGTAGGGGTGCAGGCTCATCTCCGCCCGCTCGTCCCCGTCCCAGAGCCCGCGCACCTCGGCCGACCGCCGCACCCGGCGTACCACCTGCTGGATACGGTCGTTGTCCCGGTCCACGACGGCGCTGCGGCGCAGTTCGGCGACCATGTAGGGCGCCCAGTGGGTCTCCCACTGCCGGCACTGCTCCCGTCCCTGGGAGGAGGGGGCGAGCAGTTCCTCCATGATGTTGGCGCCGGCCCGCTGCATCCAGGGCCAGTGCCAGGCCGCGCGGCGGTTGTAGGCGAGAACGGCGTAGGTGTCGTCGCTCCAGTAGGCGCCGTGGCCGATACGGTGCAGCATCCCGAGCAGGTCGTCGGGGACGTCCGGCTGTTCCGGGACGACCGCCCGCGGGGGCTGGTGACCGGACCAGACGTACAGGGCGGACGCCTCGGCCGGATTCAGGCCCAGGATCCGGGCGCAGTCCTTCACGAGGTCCTTGCTGATCCGCCCCTCGCCGTGTTCGAGGCGCCGGTAGTGCCGCTCGTCCACGCCCAGCAGGTCGGCCATGATGGCCTGGGTGAGCTGCCCGCGCCGGTGGCGGTGCCGGGGCAGGGCGCCCATACCGGGAATGTCGTCGAGGTTCCGGCGGGCCCGCCACGTACGCATGATCTTCGGCATGTCCGACTGAGGGGGCAGCTCCGCTCTCCCCATCTCGCCACCTCCGGGACCCGCGCCACCGGCTCCGTCGCTGCCGACCGCGCTTTCCATCCTCTCTCTCCGTAGCCGTGGCGGCGCGCCGAAGGACCGGACACCGCAGTGTCCGGTCACTCCCGGACCCTTCCGCGAAGTGACGGGAGGGGTTTCTGTGGGATCTGGAGAGATTCGCCCCCAGGAGAGGACCATGGAAATTCTTGCCGTCCAGCCCACCGCGCACGGCTTGCTTCCCACCGCGGACCGGCATGTGTGGTGTCTGCCTGACACCGATCTCACACAGGCCGCGCATGCCCGCAGGAAAGCGGCCGGTGTGCTGCAGCGGTGGCGGCTGCCGCGTGCGACCGTCGACGACGCCGTGCTCGTGGTGTGCGAACTGGTGACCAACGCGATCCGCCACGGTCGAAGTCCGGTTCACATCGCGCTCCACCGGGGCCAGGGGGCCCTGACGATCAGCGTCAGCGACCACGGTCGGGTCCCCTACCCGACGAGGGGGCCCGACCCCGACCCGGACCCGGAGCACTTCGGCGAGTCCGGTGAGTCCGGCCGTGGTCTGTCCATCGTCGCCGCGCTCGCCCAGGCGCACGGATACGAGGGGGGAGACTCGACGACGTTCTGGGCCCGGCTGCACACGCACCCGACGGACGCCCCCGGCCGACCCGTGGTGTGATGGTGCCGTGGGCCGCGCCGTGGAAGAGACCAATCGCCGCATGCTCCGCGTGCGGGACGCGATGGACCGTGAGTACGCGCGGCCGCTGGATGTCGCGGCGCTGGCGAGGATCGCGCATGTGTCGCAGGCGCACTTCACGCGGACGTTCCGCGCCACGTTCGGTGAGACGCCGCACCGCTATCTGCAGCGCAGGCGGGTAGAGCGCGCGATGTTCCTGCTGCGGGAGACCGACCGCAGTGTGACGGACATCTGCTACGAGGTCGGCTTCGGCAGCCCGGCGACCTTCAGCCGCACCTTCCACGACATCGTCGGCCGGCCGCCCAGGACGTACCGCAAGGAACGAAGGGAACGCGGGGGAAGCGTGGAACGTGGGGAACGCAGGGAACGCGAGAAGCACGACGAAGCGGCGTCCGCTGCCATGAGCGTGCCGACGTGCTTCACGATGGCGTGGACGCGCCCAAGCGCCTGACGCCCGTCGACCGGCACCTGCCGACCGGCGCCTGACGCCCGTCGACCAGCACCTGCCGACCGGCGCCCGGCGCCCGTCGACCGGCACCTGCCGACCGGCGCCCGTCGCGCGGCGACTGAGCAGTTCTGGACAAGTTTTCGTCCGGTCCGCCCCGTAGCGTGAAGAACATGTTCAACGCGATCACACACTCACAGATCTACGTCCTCGACCAGGACAAGGCACTCGACTTCTACGTCGGCACACTCGGTCTGGAGGTCGGCGCCGACATCGACATGGGCTTCATGCGCTGGCTGACCGTCAACGTCCCCGGCCACCCCGACCGTCAGATCCTGCTGGAGAGGCCGGGCCCTCCGGCGATGTCCGAGGAGACGGCGCAGCAGGTCCGCGAACTGGTGACCAAGGGCGCGACGGGCGGCTCGCTCATCTTCAGCACGGACGACTGCCGCAAGACGTACGAGACACTGCTGGCCCGCGGCGTCGAGTTCACCGAGGAGCCCACCGACCGCCCGTACGGTATCGACTGCGGCCTCCGCGACCCGTTCGGCAACAGCATCCGCTTCACCCAGCCGAAGCCGTAACAGGGTCGCGGGGCGCCCGGCCGCGGCGGCAGGATGGCCGTATGACTGGCAGCGACGCATCCACCGCACACCCGGCCGCCGGGGCTCCGGCGCACCTCGCACCCTTCACCGCCGACGACTACCGCGCCCGGATGGACCGGGCGGTGCGGGACGCCGTCGGCGCCGGGCTGGCCGGCGTTCTCGTGGCGCCCGGCCCCGACATGGTGTGGCTCACCGGCTATCAGCCGCCGGCCGACACCGAGCGGCTGACCCTGCTGGTGCTGACCCCGGACGCCGATCCCGTCCTGGTCGTGCCCAAGCTGGAGGCACCGGACGCGGAGAAGGCCGTCGGCGCGCCCGCGTTGACGCTGCGCGACTGGACGGACGGCGTCGACCCGTACGGCGTGACCTCGCCCGCGCTCGTGCCCACCGGCCGCTACGGCATCAGCGACAACACCTGGGCGCTGCACGTCATCGGTCTCCAGGAGGCCCTGCCCGGCACCTCCTACACGCCGTTGACGAACGCGCTCCCGATGCTGCGCGCGGTGAAGGACGCGCGTGAGGTCGAACGGCTCGCGGCGGCGGGCGCGGCGGCCGACGCCGCGTACGAGGAGATCAAGAAGGTGCCCTTCGCGGGCCGCCGGGAGACCGAGGTCGCCGCGGACCTCGCCGAACTGCTGCGCGCGTTCGGCCACTCCCAGGTCGACTTCACCGTCGTCGGCTCCGGCCCCAACGGCGCCAACCCCCACCACGAGGCCGGGACACGGGTCATCGAGGCGGGCGACATGGTTGTGCTCGACTTCGGCGGTCTGTGCCAGGGTTACGGCTCCGACACCTCCCGCACCGTGCATGTCGGCGAGCCCACCGAGGAGGAGCGGCGCGTCCACGAACTGGTGCACGCGGCGCAGCGGGCCGCCTGTGAGGCGGTGCGGCCCGGCATCGCCTGCCAGGACGTGGACCGGGTCGCCCGCGCGGTGATCGCCGACGCCGGGTACGGCGAGTACTTCATCCACCGGACCGGCCACGGCATCGGCGTCACCACTCACGAGCCGCCGTACATGGTCGAGGGCGAGGAGCTGCCGCTCGTACCTGGCATGTGCTTCTCGGTGGAGCCCGGCGTCTATCTGCCGGGCCGCTTCGGCGTACGGATCGAGGACATCGTGACGGTCACGGAGACCGGCGGCCGTCGCCTGAACGCGACGGAGCGGAGCCTGGCGGTGGTCGGCTGAGCGCGGACCCGGGATGGGGCGGCGGTGCTGCGGCCGGGAACGTCGGCCGGGTTGCGCGGCCGGTGGTCGCGGGTCGGCCCGCAGCGATGGCGCCGGTCGCGCACCACACACAACGTGACGCTACGATTACGGAATGTTCACGGCCTTCCGAGTTTCACGCCCGCTCCGGGCCCGCCTGCGAATGGCGGGCCCGGAGCGGGTGTTGTGGCTGGCCGTACTTCTGCTGGCGCTGCTCTACACGCATGGCGTCAACGGGCACAACGCCTCGGCGCACGCGTCTCCCCTGGCCGCGGTGACCGCGACGGCGTCGGCGGAATCGACGGAGTTCGGCGGCCGCGACGCCGCGCCCGCCCCTCACGACGGCGACGAGGCCGAGCACGGATCGGAGAGCTGCGCCTCCGGTCAGCCCCCGTACCGGGCCGAGCTGCCCGCTCGTGCCACGACACCCCTCGGCTTCGCGGAACTGACGCGGGTCCACGCTCCCGCGTCCGCGGTGCCGGCCGACGCCGTTCCCGTGTCCGCCACCTGGAGAGATCCGGCAATTCTGCGGGTGTAGAGCGCCCTTCCGAACTGGTCGCCCCCTTTCGCACGCGTCACGCACACGGTCGGTCCGGCTGTTCTCCGCCGTCCGTAGAAGAACTCGACCTGTGCGGCCTGACCGACCTGCGCGACCTGTTCGGCGAGTTTCCGCGTACTCCCGCGTATCCCTGCGTCCCCTCGCATCCCCTCATCTCTCTTCACATCTCCCCGCATCCGCGATTCCCGGTACACGCGAGCGCGACATCGCGCACTCACGCGAACGAAAGCGAACCCATGCGCCCTCAGACCCCCACTGCCCCCGCGCGCCCCTTCTCCCCCGCCCTCCCCCTCCGTACCGGACCGCTCCGGACCGCCACCCCCCGAGCCACCCACAGCCTCTCCGAACTGGTCGGCAACACCCCGATGCTGCGGATCGGCGAGCCCTTCGCGCCGGCGGGGCGCGGCTTCTGGGCGAAGCTGGAAGGCTTCAATCCCGGCGGCATCAAGGACCGGCCCGGTCTGTACATGGTCGAACGGGCCCGTGCGCGGGGCGAGTTGGCGGCCGGTGGCCGGATCATCGAGTCGACCAGCGGCACCCTGGGACTGGGGCTCGCCCTCGCCGGGATGGTCCATGGCCACCCGGTCACCCTCGTCACCGACCCGGGGCTCGAACCGTCGATGACCCGACTGCTCACGGCGTACGGCGCCGAGGTCGACACCGTCCCGGAGCCGCACGCGACGGGCGGCTGGCAGCAGGCGCGCCGAGACCGGGTGGCGCGACTGCTGGCGCGGCACCCCGGCTCCTGGTGCCCGGACCAGTACAACAACCCCGACAACACCGCCGCGTACACCCCGCTCGCCCTCGAACTCGCCTCCCAGCTCGGCCATATCGACACCCTGGTGTGCAGCGTGGGCACCGGTGGCCACTCCGCCGGGATCTCACGGGTGCTCCGCCAGCTCTACCCGGAGCTGCGCGTGGTCGGGGTGGACACCATCGGCTCGACGATCTTCGGACAGCCGGCCAGGACCCGGCTGATGCGCGGGCTGGGATCGAGCATCCACCCGCGCAATGTCGCGTACGAGAACTTCGACGAGGTGCACTGGGTCGCGCCGTCCGAGGCGGTGCGGACCTGCCGGGAACTCGCGACGTCGCACTACGCCACCGGCGGCTGGAGCGTCGGCGCCGTCGCCCTGGTGGCGGGCTGGCTGGCCCGCACCGCGTCCGCCGACTCCCGGATCGTCGCGGTCTTCCCGGACGGGCCCCAGCGCTATCTCGGCACGGTGTACGACGACGAGTACTGCGCCGCGTACGGGCTGCTGGACTCGGCCCCGGCGGCCGAACCGGAGGTGATCGGCCGGCTCGACGAGAAGGAGGTCACCCGCTGGACCCGGTGCGCCGAGGTCGTCGATCCGCTCACCCTGAGCGATGGCGATGGCGAAGGCGTCACCAACTCCCTTGAGGAGGACGCCCGGTGAAGGGAGTGATCACGCAGGTGCGCTCCTACGAGCGCGGTGTCCAGTTGCTGATGGTCAATCAGTTCACCATCAATCTGGGCTTCTACATGCTGATGCCGTATCTCGCCGCCCATCTCTCGGGCACCCTCGGGCTGGCGGGCTGGCTGGTCGGATTCGTGCTGGGTGTGCGGAACTTCAGCCAGCAGGGCATGTTCCTGGTCGGCGGGACGCTGGCCGACCGGTTCGGTTACAAGCCCCTCATCGTCGCCGGGTGCGTCCTGCGCACGGCCGGCTTCGCGACGCTCGGCCTGGTGGAGTCGCTGCCCGCGCTGCTCGTCGCCTCGGCTGCCACCGGCTTCGCCGGGGCGCTGTTCAACCCTGCCGTCCGGGCGTATCTCGCGGCCGACGCCGGAGAGCGCCGGGTGGAGGCGTTCGCGCTGTTCAACGTCTTCTACCAGGCGGGCATTCTGCTCGGTCCCCTGGTGGGCATGGTGCTGACGGGCGTCGACTTCAGGGTCACCTGCCTTGTCTCGGCCGGGATCTTCGCGTTGCTGAGCGTCGTCCAGATCCGGGCGCTCCCGCCCCGCCGGGCCGACGACACGGACGTACGGGACGGGGCGGGCCGGCGTACGAGCACGCTCGTCCAATGGCGCTCGGTGCTGGCCAACCGGCCGTTCCTGCTCTTCTCGGCCGCGATGATCGGCTCGTACGTACTGACCTTCCAGGTGTATCTGGCGCTGCCGCTGGCGGTACGTCAGGTGGGCGGCGACGGGGAGTTCGGCACCGTCGCCGTGGCGCTGCTCTTCGCGGTCTCCGGGCTCGCCACCATCCTGTTCCAGACGCGGGTGACCGCGTGGTGCCGGGCCCGTACCGAGCCGGGGCGTGCGCTCAGCGGGGGGCTGGCCGTCATGGGGCTGGCGTTCCTGCCGCTGCTCGCGGCCACCGCGATTCCCGTACCGGACGCGGGAGTTGCCCGGTGGGCGCTGGCGGCCGTACCGCCGGCGATCGCCGCGCTGCTGCTCGCGCTGGGGACGATGATCGCGTACCCCTTCGAGATGGACACCATCGTCCGGCTCTCCGGTGACCGGCTCGTCGCGACGCACTACGGGCTGTACAACACCATCTGCGGTATCGGCATCACGCTCGGGAATCTGCTCACCGGCGCGGCACTCGACGCGGCGCGGAAGGCCGGTGTCTCCGCGCTCCCGTGGTTCGCGCTGTTCGCGCTCGGCATGGCCGGTGCGGTGGCCCTCGGTGTGCTGCACCGCACCGGCCGGCTCGCGGCGCCGCCCGTACGCAAGGCGCGGCCCGCGACCGCGACCGCCTGACACCCCGCCGGGACCGGGCAACAGGGCCCGGTCCCGGCGGTTCGAAAGGTTCGGCGGTTCGGCGGTTCAGCGGTTCAGCGGTTCGGCCCGTCAGCAGTTGGGCACGCCCGGCAGCCACGCCTCCACCACGTCGATGAAGATGTTGGAGATATAGCCGCCGAAGGCCGGCAGATAGGACCAGCCGTCGTTGGTGATGCCGTCCACGGTGATCCGCTGGCCGTGGACCTGGCACTTGACGTTGACCGTCGTGGGTCCGGGCAGACGCGCCACCTCGGCCGACGCGGTCGTCGCCTGCTGACGGATCCGGACGTCCGTGCCCCAGGTGGGGAAGGATTTGCCCGTCTGGTCGCCGGTCCAGAGATAGGTGACGGTCACCCAGCCGTTGTCGTTCAGGCCGACGTTGTAGAAGGTGCCGTCGGCGAGATCGATCCCGGCGGGGTTGAGGACGGTACGGCCGGAGCCGTCCTTGCCGCCGTTGTATCCGTTCTCGTACGCCGCCTGCGCCTCGGGCTTGCCCTGGGGCAGGTCCTTGAACATCTCGCGGGTGGGGGACGGGTTCCAGTAGTCGTCCTTGGTGTTCCACGGGCCCACGTCCCACACCGGCGCGGTCTCGCAGCGGGCGGGACCGCAGACCTGGACGGAGTACTGGCCGCTGCCGTTGGGCGACAGGCCCCGTCGCGAGGGCAGCGCGACGAAGTGGTCGTTCGGCTGGATGATGTGGCCGTTGGCGGTCGTACCGCCGACGAGTCCCTCGCGGGTGGCGAAGACCCGTGCGCTGAAGGCGGTGGCGCCCGCCGAGGTCCGTGGCGCGGCGCCCTTCTCGGCCGTCAGCCGCAGGCCCCGGACGCGTGCCTCTCCCTCCGCGTCCCAGAGGGTGATCCGGGCCTGCACGGTGGTGACCGCCCGCGGCAGGACCGCCGGGCTCCCGTCCGCCGGAATCCACTCGGTCCAGCCGCCCCGCGCCGAGCGGCCGCGTACGTCGACAACCACCTCGGCGTCGGCGGAGGAGGGGGTGTCGGCGTCCAGTGCGGCGCTGACCCGGTTGACGGGGGCGTCGAGTTCTTCGGGGGCGAGCACCTGGGTGCCGTAGCCCCGCCCGGTCTCGGCCGACGCGGGGCGGAAGGTGGTGCTTCGGACGCTCAACGCGCCTTGTTTCCAGCGGACGTTGACGTCGTCGGAGGTGATGTGTGTCAGATCCGCCGACCACGAGGTCGGCGAGGACGCTACGCGCGTGGATTTCTGGCCGTCGGCCGCTCCGGCCGGTGGCGTGGCGACAGCCACGCCCGCGCAGGCCAGCAGAGCCAGCGCAGCGGTGATCCGACGTCGGTAGGCGGGTCTCGCTCGGTCCTTCATGCCGGTCTCCTCCTGTGGGGGATGGAACCCGGCACACGCTAGTGATGGTGTCATGTAACCGACAAGGGCCTGTCTCAGGCGCTACGGGTCGCGGCGGGGGCGTGATGGTGCAGTGCCGCGTGCGGGTCCGCGCCCTCGGGGGTGGCGGCGGGGTCGGCGTGGACGAGGGCGGCGGTCAGCTTCGGTACGGCGTGCAGCAGGGCGTGTTCGGCCTCGACCGCGACCTGGTGCGCCTGACGCACGGTCAGTTCGCCGTCCACCACGACCGCGACCTCGGCGCGCAGCCGGTGCCCGATCCAGCGCAGCCGCAGCTCCCCCACCGCCCGTACGCCGGGGACCTCCAGCAGCGCCAGTTCGGCGGAGTCCACGAGCGCGGGGTCGACGGAGTCCATGACGCGGCGGAACACCTCGCGGGCGGCGTCGCGCAGGACGAAGACGATCGCGGCGGTGATGAGCAGGCCGACGATCGGGTCGGCGAGCCGCCAGCCGATCGCGGCACCACCAGCGCCCAACAGGACGGCGAGCGAGGTGAATCCGTCGGTACGGGCGTGCAGCCCGTCGGCGACCAGGGCCGCCGAGCCGATCTCACGGCCGACGCGGATGCGGTAGCGAGCGACCCACTCGTTGCCGATGAACCCGACCACGGCCGCGGCGGCGACGGCCGGCAGATAGCTGATCCGCTGCGGGTCGAGCAGCCGGTCGACGGCGGTCCACGCGGCGAACACGGCCGAGGCGGCGATGGTCAGCACGATGACGAGGCCGGCGACGTCCTCCGCCCGCCCGTACCCGTAGGTGAATCTGCGCGTGGCCGCGCGCCGCCCCAGGACGAACGCGACGGCGAGCGGGAGCGCGGTGAGCGCGTCGGCGGCGTTGTGGACGGTGTCGCCCAGCAAAGCCACCGAGCCGGACAGGATCACGACCACCACCTGCGCGAGCGCCGTCACGCCGAGCACGGCCAGTGAGACCCACAGGGCGCGCATGCCCTTCGCCGACGATTCGAGGGCGTGGTCGGTCTTGTCGGCCGACTCGTGGGAGTGGGGTGTGAGGAGGTGGCCGAGGGTGTGCCGCCAGCGGGCGAGGCGCCCGCCGGGGCCCTCATGGCGCACGTGGCCGTGGGGGTGGCGGTCCTGGGCGGGGCCGTCATGGGCGTGGGAGTGTCCGTGCGGGTCGTTCATGGGGATGACCTTCCGACGCGCGGGCAGTGGGCCGGGCGGGGCGGGGAGGGGCCCGGGTGGACAGCGGCGTAACCCGTTCGCCATTATGTGCATATGAACGCACGCATGCAACTATCACCTGCGCATGATGCGCACCCACCCATTCCGGGCGAGGAGCAGTTCACCCTCGCCGCGGAGGTCTTCGCCGTACTCGCCGACCGCACACGGCTGGTCCTGCTGCACGCGCTGACGGGCGGCGAGGCGGACGTGACCACGCTGACGGAGGTGTGCGGCGCGGCCCGCCCCGCCGTGAGCCAGCACCTCGCCAAGCTCCGGCTGGCCGGCCTGGTGGTCACCCGCAAGGAGGGCCGCCGGGTCGTCTACAGCCTCCGCGACGGCCATCTGCGGCGCGTGATCGACGAGGCGCTGAACCTGGCCGACCACCAGCTCGACGGCCGCCCCTCGCACGACTGAGGACATCTTCCGTACAACCGTTCGTTCCCTGTGCGTGTCTTCCCTTCCACACCCGGTTCGCCACTCGGTCGGTGCGCGGGTCCTCGGAGGGGCACATGACAACTGCGTCAAAGGCACACACACCACTGCGGCTCACGGCGGGAGCGGTCGTCGCCGCGGCGGTCGGCTGGTCGCTGGTGGCGGCTCCCGTCGGCGCCGCCGCCGCCGAACAGGCGGAGCCCGGAGCCGAGTTGGTCTTCGAGCAGCCGGCCACGCCCATCGAGGGAGTGGAGCCCGGCGACTCGACCCAGGTGTCGTTCGCGGTGAAGAACAAGGGGGACGCGCCCGCCACGCGCGTGGTGCTCTACCTCGGCGGCTCGCAGGGGCTGGCCTACGCCAAGAAGTACTCCAACTGCGTGTACGAGGAGGCCCCCGCCCAGGACGAGGGCCCGGCGCAGGTGAACGCGGTGTGCGACATCGAGCAGATCCTGGAGCCCGGCGTCGTCTACGAGCCCGCCGAGCCCATCGGCCTGAACGTCCTGGACCGGGCCCTGTACGAGCGGCTCAACGTCAACATCCTCGCGGGCATCCCCACGTTCCCCGACGGCACGCAGCACGGCGGCGGCACCGACCCGGTGCTGAAGCTCGTCGCGCGGGCCGCGCCCGAGGCGCCGGGCACCGTCCACGGCGGCGAACTCGGCGTCGACATCACCGCCGAGAACACGGCGGACTTCGCACTGACCGGTTCGAAGGTGAAGGGCACGGCGGGGCAGACGGTGGACGCGAAGGTCACCTTCGCCAACAAGGGCCCGGCCTGGGCGAAGAACGACGTCTACGGGCCGATCGGTGTCTTCGACGTCGGGATCCCGGAGGGGACCAAGGTCACCAAGGTCCCGGAGTTCTGCGAGCCGGCCGAGGCGGCGGCGACGTACCGCTGCACGACGCCGTACAACTACGCCGACGAGGACAGCGAGCGCGCGTACGTCTTCGGGCTGCGGATCCACAAGGTCGTGGCGAACGCCACGGGCGAGGTGGCGTTCGTCAAGGGCGACAACCGGTGGGGAACGCTGCCGTTCGACAGGAACCGCACCAACAACACGGCCGAGATCGTTGTCAACGAGACCTCGGGCGGTGCGACTTCGGGCGGGACGGCCGGCGGCACGAGTGGGGGCACGACCGGCGGGGCGACCGGCGGAGCCACTGGCGGTACGGGATCCACGGGTGGCACCGACACCCAGTTGGACGAGCTGGCCGAGACCGGCACCGGAGGCGGCACGCTCCTCGCCGGAGGGGCCGCTCTCGCCCTGCTGGCGGCCGGAGGCGCCGCCCTCGCGGTGCGCCGCCGCACGTCCTGATCGCTGAGGTGAGGTGAGGTGCCGGTCCCCGCTCGGGGGCCGGCACCGCTCGGGGGCTCCGGCTCGGGGGCCGGTCCGGCTCGGGTGGCTCCGTCTCTGGGGCTCCGTCTCTGGGGCCGGCCCTACGCGTCGTCCAGCGAGATCGCGTTCTTCGCCCGGTCCACGGACTCCTCGGAAGCCGGTCCACCGGGGTTCTCCAGTGCGATGGCCTGATTCATCTCGACGAAGGGCCGCATCCGCTCCTCGTACCGGGCGAAGGCCGCGCCGTGCCGGCCCGCGCGCCCCTGCGGCCCCTCCGCCGCCCGGCCCAGTTCGTACGCCAGGACGTACGCGCCCACGAGGGCCAGGCTCGTCCCCTGCCCCGACAGCGGCGACGCGCAGTAGCCCGCGTCGCCGAGCAGCGCGACGCGGCCCCTGGACCAACTGCCCATACGGACATGGGCCATTGAGTCGAAGTAGAAGTCGGGCGCCTCGGCCATCGCCTTGAGCAGTCGCGGGGTCTCCCAGCGGAGTGCGGCGAACGCGTCGGCGGTGAGCCGGCGTTGCTGCTCGATGTCGCGGTGGTCGTGGCCCAGTGGGGCGGACTCGAAGCCGAGCATCACCCTGATCTCGGTGTTCGCGCGCACCGGGTAGATGCCGTAGCCCGCCGTGCCGTCCCGGAGCCAGACCTGCCAGTCCGTCAGCTCCAGGAAGTTCTCCATGCCGAAGACCGCCAGATAGGTGCCGAGGTGATGGAGGAACCGCGACTCCTCGCCGAAGACCAGCTCCCGCACCCGGGAGTGCAGCCCGTCGGCGCCGATCACGAGGTCGAAGACGCGCGGGGCGCCACGCTCGAAGGTGACGTGGACGCCGTTCGTCCGCTCGGTGAGGACGGTGACGGAGTCGCCGTGGACCAACTCGACGCCGGCGCGGACGCGCCCGTACAGGATGTCGGTGAGGTCCTCGCGCAGCAGCTCGATGTCGTCGTTGTCGAGTCGGCCGCCGCTGAAGGTCTCCTCGGTGGAGCGGTGGATCTCGTTGCCGTCGGGGTCGAGCAGCGACATGCCGCGCATGCGGGTGCGGACGTTACGTATCGCCGAGCCGATGCCGGTCCGGTCCGCGACGTCGAGCGCGACGCCCCGGACATCGACGGCCTGGCCGCCCGGCCGCGGGGCGGCGGCCTTCTCGACGACGGTCGGCTCGAAGCCGTAGTGGTGCAGCCAGTGGGCGAGGGTGAGGCCGGCGACGCCGGCGCCGGAGATGAGCACAGTCTTCATTTCGGACTCCTCGGTACGGTGTACGCCGCTGAATGTACGGCGTACGCGCAGGGCTGCCAACCGTCCGATTCTCCGCTCTGTACTAGGGTAGTGACGCCCTGACAGGGGAGCTGGGCCAGAGGTCGGCCGGTAGCCTCTGCTCTAGTACAGGACGACCGGGAGCGAGAGGCGACCGTGAAAAAAGATCCGCCGCGGCCGCCCCGCCCCCCGTATCTGCGCATCGTCGCCGAGATCCGGCGCCGTATCGCGGACGGTGAGCTGTCCCCCGGCGACCCGGTGCCGTCGACGCGGCAGATCGCACGGGAGTGGGGCGTCGCGCTCGCGACGGCGACGAAAGCGCTGACGACTCTGCGACTGCAGGGGGTGGTGCTGGCCAAGCCGCGTGTCGGCACGGTGGTGGCGCCGGCGGCAGCCGACTCCACTTCCGTCATGTCCACCACGTCCGCCCCACCCGTGACGTCCGCCGCGTCGGGGCTCACCGAACGCGCCGAACACGGCGAACACGGCGAACTGACCCGCGACCGCGTCGTCCGCGCCGCCGTCGAGATCGCCGACGCCGAGGGACTCGCCGCACTGTCCATGCGCGGCGTCGCCGCACGGCTCGGTGTCGCGACCATGTCGCCGTACCGCCACGTGACCGGCAAGGACGACCTCGTCCTGCTGATGGCCGACGCCGTGTACGGGGAGGAGTCCTACCCCGGCGGCCTCCCCGCCCACTGGCGGCCGCGGATCGAACTCGGCGCCCGCACCCAGTGGGCGCTGTACCGCAGGCACCCCTGGCTGGCGCACATCACGTCCCTCACCCGACCGGTGCCGCTGCCCAATCTGATGGTCCACGCCGAGTGGATCCTCAGCGCCCTCGACGGCCACGGTCTCGCCCCGAGGACCGTCCTGGACCTGCATGTGCTGATCTACAGCTATGTGCAGGGCATCGCCGTCAATCTGGAGCGCGAGGCGCAGGCCCAGTCCGCGACGGGGCTGTCCGAGGAGGAGTGGCTGAACAGCCAGGGGCCCGCGCTCGACGCGGTCGCCGCCTCGGGCGACCATCCGACCTTCGCCAGGATCACCGCCGCCGCCGGGCGGGAGGGCGGATACGACCTCCGTCTGGACGAACTGTTCGAATTCGGTCTGGGGCCGCTGCTCGACGGTCTCACCGTCGTCATCGAGGGCTGATCACTCCCTGCGGAGGGGAGGCGGATCACGGCGGCGCGCCATACGCTCGTCCCCATGAGCATCGACCGGCGCGTGCTGCTTCGTGGCATGGGCTGGGCCGCCGCAGCGGGTGCGGGCCTCACCCTGGCCGCCGACGCCGCCGGTAAAGCCGGCGAGGACGGGCCCACCCCTCGCTCGCGACCGCAGGCACGCCCGGAGCGCCCGCTCCGCTGGGCCAGTGCGCCGCCCGCCGTCGAGCCCCGGACGTTCTGGCAGGAGAAGCCCCCGCCCCGGCGGAAGCCGGAGCGCACGGCGAACGCCGTGAAGGCCGTCTTCATCCACCACACCAGCAGCCCCAACGACTACACGCGCCCCGAGGTACCCGGTCTCATCCGTACCTTCGCCGTCGACCACGTCGACAACCGGCAGTGGGACGACATCGGCTACAACTTCCTCGTGGACCGGGGCGGCGTCATCTACGAGGGCCGCGCGGGCGGCATCAACAACCCGGTCGTCGGCGCGCACACCCTCGGCTTCAACATCGGCACGGTCGGCATCGCCGCGATAGGCGACTTCAGCGACGGCGCGCCGGTGCCCGAGCCCATGGTCGACGCGCTGGCGCGGCTGATCGCGTGGAAGCTCGGCCTGTACGGGGTGGATCCGCGCGGCACGACGACGCTGGTGTCCACCAACGACGGCAGCCGCTACGAGAAGGGCACCCGGCAGATCTTCCGTACGGTGTCGGGGCACCGCGACGGCTATTCGACGCACTGTCCGGGCGGCGCGCTGTACGGACAGCTCCCCGGGATACGTGAACGGGCCGCGCGCCTCCAGGGCCGCCCGGAGGACTGATCCCCGTTCGGCGGTGACGCTCAGAGCGCGCGGTGCATGATGTGCAGTCCGACATAGCCGCGCACCGGGTGGCGGAAGCCCTCGGGGAGTGTGCCGAGCACCGTGAAGCCGAGTGCTTCGTACAGCTTCACCGCGTGCGTGTTGGTCTCCACGACGGCGTTGAACTGCATCGCGCGAAAGCCCGCCGTCCGCGCCCACTCCAGGCTGTACTCGCACAGCGCCCGGCCCACACCCCGGCCCGCGTGGGCCGGGTCGACCATGTAGCTGGCGCTCGCGATGTGCGCGCCGTTGCCCATGTGGTTGTTGTTCATCTTGGCGGTGCCGAGGACCGTGCCCGTGTCGTCGACGGCGACGACCGTACGGTTCGGCGGGGCCAGCAGCCACCAGCCGCGCGCGTCGTCCTCGGCGAGGTCGGTCGGATAGGTGAACGTGTCCCCGGCGGCGACGATCCGGTGGAAGAAGGGCCAGATGGCGGCCCAGTCCTCGCCGGTGGCTTCCCTGATCAGCATGGGGCCAGCATGCCGGGGCGGCGGCCGGGACCGCCAACGCTTTCCGTCCGTGCCCCGTCCGTGCGCCGTCCGCGCGGGCGTCCGTGCCCCGTCCGCGCCCGTTCCCACCCCCGTACCCGTCGTGTGTCGCCGATGACGGCGGGTACACGCGAGGGCATGGTTGAGAAGACGAGTGTCCTTGTCCTGGACTGTGCCGAACCGATGGAACTGGCCGAGTTCTACGCCGCGTTGCTCGACGCGGAGATCCGCCCGTGGGGCGACCCCGACTATCTGGAGATCGTCGGCAACAACGGCGTCCATCTGGCGATCCACCGCGACCACGGCTACGCCCCGCCGAGCTGGCCCCGGCCCGACGACTCCCAGCAGGCCCATCTGCGGATCCTCGTGAACCGGGGTGACATGGACGAGGCCGAGCGTGACGCGGTCGGGCTGGGTGCCAGGCCGGTGGAGGCCAAGAACAACAGCGGACCGCGCGATGTGCGCACGTACTCCGATCCGGCCGGTCACTCCTTCACGCTCGCCGTGGCGCCCGAACCGGCCCGGCAGCCCGACCCCGTCGCCGGCTCCGCCGTCGCTGGCCCCGCCGTCGGTGACGTATAACGGGACCGTCCTGTTCAGTCGCGGCGCGACGGTCGCGTCGCGCGTCGAAGGTGGTTGTCGGATGAGGCTCACGGTCCTCGGCGGCGGGGGCTTCCGGCTCCCCCTGGTGTACGGCGCGCTCCTCGGCGACCACGCCGAGGGCCGGGTCACCGATGTCGTCCTCCACGACGTGAATTCCGCCCGGCTGACCGCCGTCGCCCGGGTGCTCGCCGACCAGGCGGCGGGCGTGCCCGACGCGCCGCGGGTCACCGTCACCACCGATCTGGACGAGGCGGTCCGGGGCGCCGACTTCGTCTTCTCGGCGATCCGGGTCGGCGGTCTCGAAGGCCGCGCGGCTGACGAGCGCGTGGCGCTCGCCGAGGGGGTGCTCGGTCAGGAGACCGTCGGGGCCGGCGGTATCGCGTACGGGCTGCGCACCGTGCCCGTCGCCGTCGACATCGCGCGCCGGGTCGCCCGCCTCGCCCCCGACGCCTGGGTCATCAACTTCACCAACCCCGCAGGTCTGGTCACCGAGGCGATGGCGCGCCATCTCGGCGAGCGGGTCATCGGTATCTGCGACTCACCCGTGGGGCTCGGCCGCCGCGTCGCGCGCGTCCTGGGCGGCGATCCCGGCACCGCCTTCATCGACTACGTCGGCCTCAACCATCTCGGCTGGCTGCGCGGTCTGCGCATCGACGGCCGCGACGAACTCCCCCGGCTGCTCGCCGATCCCGGACTGCTGGGCTCGATCGAGGAGGGCAGGCTGTTCGGCGCGGACTGGCTCCGGTCCCTCGGCTCGATCCCCAACGAGTATCTGCACTACTACTACTTCAACCGCGAGACCGTGCGCGCCTACCGCGAGGCCGAGCGCACGCGTGGCGCGTTCCTGCGGGACCAACAGGCCCGTTTCTACGCGGAGATGGAGCGGCCCGACGCCCCCGCGCTGGCGACCTGGGACCGTACCCGCGCCGAACGCGAGGCCACGTACATGGCGCACAACCGCGAGGCGGCCGGCGCGGGTGAACGCGCCGTCGAGGACCTGGAGTCGGGCGGGTACGAGAAGGTCGCCCTCGCCCTGATGCGGGCCATCGCGCACGACAGCCGGGCGACGCTCATCCTCAACGTCCGCAACGGCACGACGCTTTCGGTGCTGGACTCCGACGCCGTCATCGAGGTCCCGTGCCTCGTGGACGCGAACGGCGCCCATCCGGTGGCGGTGGCGCCGCTGCCGTACCACGCCACCGGTCTGGTCTGCGCGGTGAAGGCGGTCGAGCGTGAGGTGCTGGCGGCGGCGGAGAGCGGTTCGCGTACGACGGCGGTGAAGGCGTTCGCGCTGCATCCGCTGGTGGACTCGGTGACCGTGGCGCGGCGGCTGGTGGAGGGCTATGTCGACGTCCATCCGGGTCTCGGATATCTCAAGTAGCCCTCCACCGGGCGTTACGGGCCGGCGACGACGGTGTCCGGTGTACGCGGTGTGAAGTGGACCGGCAGTGATTTCAGGGAGCGGACGAACGGGCCCGGCCGCCAGGTGAGTTGGTCGCGGGGTGTGACCAGTTCCAGGTCGGGCAGCCACTGGGTGATCCGCTCGATGGCCTCGGTCGCGATGAGCAGCGCGTGCTGTTTGACGGGGCACTTGTGCGCGCCCGCGCCCCAGGACAGATGGGACGCGTCGTGCGGGTGGTGCGGTGTGTCGGCGGCGTCCTGTTCGGAGAAGTAGCCGACCGCCCCGTACGAGACGATGACGGGCACCGCCCGGCGCACCCAGACGCCGTGGAAGCTCAGCGGCTCGCGGGCGTAGAGGATGCCGTAGTTCGCCAGCGGTGTCTCGTGGCGCAGGACTTCGAGGACCGCGTCCATCACGGGGCGGGAGCCGCTGGTGAGGGTGGAGTAGTAGGAGGGGTTGCCGAGCATCCGGGACAGGGCGTTGGCGACGAGGTTCGCGGTGGGTTCGTGGCCCGCGCCCATGGTGAGGAAGACCTGCCAGACGACTTCCTCGTACGTGAGGTCCGCCGGGTGGTCGATCAGCCAGCTGGTCAGGTCGTCACCGCGTTCGAGGGTCTTGGCGGTGACGAGTTCCGTGACGTACTCGCCGTACTCCACGTCCCCGGCGGCGGCTTCGTCGCCGCCTTCCATCAGCCGGCCGAGCGAGTTGTTGAGGCGGGCGCTCTCGCTGTCGGGCAGGCCGAAGAGGTTGTTGAAGATCAGCGTCATCAGGGGGCGGGCGAAGTCGTCCACGAGGTCGGCGCTGCCCGCCGGCCCGAACCGGCCGACCAGCAGGTCCACGGCGCGGTGCACGCGCTCCCGCAGGTCGTGCGGCTCGACGAGGTCGAAGCCGTCGACCAGCGCCGTCCGGTAGCGCCGGTGCACGGCCCCGTCGGTGAAGAGGGGATTGGGGCGCCACCTCAGCATGCCGAAGATCGGCGAGTCGGGGGCCGCGGTGGCCTCCCACTCCCGGGAGTCGCGCGACCAGGTGTCGGGGTCGTGCAGGATGTCGAGCGCGGCCCGGCGGTCGGTGACGATGTACGCGGGCTCGCCGGGGGCCAGTTCGGCCCAGCCGACGGGCCCCTGTGCCCGGAGCGCCTCGTAGCGGCCGCGCGGGTCGGCGGCGAACCCCTCGTCCCAGAGCCGGACCGGCGCCGAGAGGGAGAACGCCTTCGCGGGCGCGGGGTAGGAAGTCACCAGGTCACCGGCTCTCCGTGGTGGGGCCGGTGCCGGCGGCGTGGCCCGCTATCAAGTGCTGGACGAGTGCGAGCAGAGCGTCGATGGAGGAGTTGGTGTCGCGGGCGTCGCAGACGATCATGGGTGTGTCGGGTTCCAGGTCCAGCGAACCGCGCAACTGCTCCTCCGTGTAGGTGCGCGTGTCGGGGAAGGTGTTGAGCGCGACGGCGTACGGCAGCCCCGACTCCTCGACCAGACCGAGGACGTCGAAGGAGTCGTCGATACGACGCGAGTCGACGAGGACGAGTGCCCCGAGCGCCCCGTGGGCGATGTCCGCCCACAGGGCGCGGAACCGTTCCTGACCGGGGGTGCCGAACAGATAGAGCACGATCCCGGCGTCCAGGCTGATCCGCCCGAAGTCGATGGCGACGGTCGTGGTCGTCTTGTCGCGTACGCCCGCGAGGTCGTCCACGGACACGGACGCCTCGGTGAGGTGTTCCTCGGTGTGCAGGGGGCGGATCTCGGACACCGAGTCGATCAGCGTGGTCTTGCCCACGCCGAACGGGCCCGCCACCAGGATTTTCGCCAACTCGCTGGTGGTGTCGGGCAGATGCAACCCGTCCACGCCGGCGCCGCTGGTGCTACTGCTTGAGGGCGCGGAGGCCATCGGCCACTCTCTTCAACAGGTCGGGTGCGGGCAGGGCGGCCGGGGGGACGGGCGCGCGTAAGCTCACCAGCCCCTGGTCCGCCAGCTCGGCGGCGAGTACGCGGACGGCGGAGACCGGCAGCTCCAGCAGGGCCGCGGCCTCCACGAGGGTGAGCGTCCCGCCGTCGAGCACGTCGAAGAGAGCGTGCCGGGCGGCGGGCAGCCCGTCGGGGGCGGGTCCGGTCCCCCCGGTCAGCAGTGAAAGCCGCTCCAGTTCGGTGTGGCTCGGCCGAGCCACCCCGCCGGTGGACAGATAGGCGGGAACGAGTGGGCGGCCGCTCCTGCGGCCGGTCATACCGGAGCGCCGCCCTCCGCCGCGCGTGGTGCGGCGGTCATGGTTTTCTCACCGAGTCTGGCCACCTGTGAGTGCACCCGGTGGGCGAGCAGGTCGAGCCGTACCTCGGGGCCTCCGTACGCGGCCACACAGGTGCCGTGCGAGGTGGGCGCGACCAGGATGTAGCCGTGGTCGGACTCGATGACGATCTGGCGGATCTCGGCGTCGTCGTGGTCGGCGAAGGCGGCGGCGGCCGTACGGCACGCGCCATGCACGGTGCTGGTGATCGCCGCCGTGCGTTCGGCGGTGGCCTGGGTCAGCGCGTCCGTGTAACCGGAGACGAGGCCGTCTCTGGTGAGCAGGACGGCTGCCCGCACATGCGGGATTTCCAGGATCGGATCAAGCACCCACGCCGTTTCGCCGGCGTCGCGGCTTTTCATCGCGGGTCGTTCCCTTCGGGGTCGGCGGTGGATCGTGCCGCTGCGGTACCGGACTGGAGCGCCCCGAGCGCCGCGGCGGAGTGTTCGGGGGTACGGGCGGGCGGCTGGGCCTGCGCGGGGACGGGCCGGGCGGCCGGAGCCGGGGCTTCGGCGCCGGGGCGGGCGGTGCGGCGGCTTCTGCGCTGGGGCAGGGCGTCGTCGCCGGGCGGAGTGTCGGGGTCGACGTCGTCGACGGGTGAGGGGGCGGGGTAACGGTCGTCGGCGAAGGGTGAGCCGGTGTGCGGGGACCCGGGGTGCGGGGTCATCTCAGGGGTCGCGGGCGGGGCCGCCCGGCGGGCGGCCGCCCGTACGTTCCGCGAGGCGGAGGCGGTTCTGACGGGCAGCTTCCCGGCCGTCTCCGGCCTGGCGGGCTGTTCCGGTGCCCCGGCGGGGCGGGTGGAGCGCGGGGCCGCGGCGGCGGGCGGGCGGAGGGACGGGTCGACATGGCTGAGCAGGTGACTGTTGACCAGCAGCACCGCGCGTACCCCGCCGTACGGAGACGGGGTCGACAGGTCGACGGACAGGTCGAACTGCCGGGTGAGCTGGCCGATCGCGGCCAGCCCCATGCGGGGCGGGTCGCCGAGGTCCGACAGCAGGATCGGCTCGCTGCTCGCCACCATCCGCTGTGCGTAGGCGCGTTCGTCGGCGGACATGCCCACACCGGCGTCGTCGATGGTGACGGCGACCCCGTGGTGGGCGCGTTCCAGGTTCACCGTGACATCGGTGTCCCGTGAGGAGTGCCGCAGCGCGTTGTCGAGGAGTTCGGCGACGATGATCGCGACCGGCTCGACGGCGTGCGAGACGAGCGCGGTGCCCGGCTCCAGATGGTTGTTGACGCGCACGCGGTGGTAGCCGACGATCCGTGACTGGCCACCGGTGACCGCGTCCACCAGGTGCGACTCCTCGCGGGCCAGGCCCACCCAGGCGCCGCACACCACGGCGGCGACCTGTGCGCGCCGCAACGACTGTTCGTTCTCGTGGTCGAGTTCGAACAGGGTCTGTGCCAACTCGGGCTCGTCGTACTGCTGTTGCAGCCCTCGGAGCACGTCCTGGAGCCGGTAGAGCCCGGCCTGGATCTCCCGGGTGGTGCCGCGCATGCCGGCGCGCGCCGCCGCGTCGACCCGCTTGCGCTCCTGCTTCATGACGGCCAGCAGGCCGTCGATCACCCCGTCCAGACCGGCGCCGGGGCCGGTGCGGGCGAATTCGGAGTTGAGTGGTCCCGGCACCTGGACGTGCGGGTGCGCGGCACGGGTCGCCACCGCGGGGATCCGCTTCTCGGCGAGGTGCGCGATCTCGGCGGTGAGCGCTTCGGACGCGCGCCCGGCCTTCGACCGCTCGTTGTCGAGGCGGTCCCGCAAATGGGTGATCTCCGCGCGGAGTCCGGCCCGGTCGCGGCGGGACCGGAGCAGCCCGGCTGCCAGGACGAGCGCCAACAGAGTCCCGGTGGCCAGGCCGCTCGCGGCCAGGACCGTTATCTCGATCATGGGACGGACCTCGGGAGTTCGGGGAAGTCTGGCGGGTCCGGAGACTACGACCGAGGACAACGTTCACCCTCGCCGTGGTAACCGACGGCGCAACTCACCTTACGCACCGTGAGCGCGAACACTACCGCTCCCCGAGTCGGCGATCTCACCTTCCGCGCGACCGTGTTGGCGGGCCGACTGTCCGGCGCGGAAGGGGAGTTCCGCGCCGGGCAGCGGCCGTATCGGGGGCGCGCGCCGGGGTACGAGGCGGCTTCACGGAGCCGGTCGCGGGGCCCCGGTTCCGGCTGGAATCGGGGTGCGACGAGGCCGTCGTCCGAGGCGCGCGCCGGTTCAGCCGATCGTCACTCGGAAGATCTTGTCCGACCCGGCGGGCTCACCGCCGTTGCCGTCCGCGTTGGTCGTGGAGAGCCAGAGCGCGTTGGTGCCGGGCACTTTCGTGACACCGCGCAGTCGCCCGTACGTGCCGACGTAGTGCGCCTGCGGCGTGCCGACGTTCTCGTTGCCGGAGTTGATCGGGATCTGCCAGAGCCGTTCGCCGCGCAGTGACGCCATGTAGACGGCGTTGTCGACGATGGCGATACCGCTGGGTGAGGCCTCGGCGGTGGTCCAGGTGGCCTTCGGGTTGGTCATCCCGGCGGTGGAGCAGGTGCCTTCGCAGATGGGCCAGCCGTAGTTGCTGCCTGCCTTGACGAGGTTGAGTTCGTCCCTGGCGTTCTCGCCGAGTTCGGCCTCCCAGAGACGGCCCTGCGGGTCGAAGGCGATGCCCTGCGGGTTGCGGTGGCCGAGGCTGAAGACATGGTTGCCGAAGGGGTTGCCGGGCGCCGGGGCGCCGGCCGTCGTCATCCGCAGGATCTTGCCGTTGAGCGAGTTCCTGTCCTGGGCGAGGGAGGTGTTCTGCGCGTCGCCCGTCGAGGCGTAGAGATAGCCGTCGGGGCCGAAGGCGAGGCGGCCGCCGTTGTGGTACCTGTTCTTCGCGATGCCCTTCAACAGGGCCGTGTAGCCGGTGAGTCGGGTGCCGTCGTAGGTCATCCGGGCGATCCGGTTGCCCTCGGACGAGGTGTGCATGAAGTACACGAAGTGATTGCTCGCCCAGTTCGGGTCGACGGCGACGCCCATCAGGCCGCCCTCACCGCCGGTGGTCTGGGACTCGGGGACGGAGCCGACCTCGGTCCGCTGCCCGTTCGGTGTCACCTTGAAGACCTTGAAGGTGTTGCGCTCGGTGACCAGCGCCGACGAGTTGTCGGGCAGCCAGTACATGCCCCACGGGATCGAGTAGCCGGTGGAGATGGTGGTGATGTTCGTCGGGACACCGGCCGCGGCGGCGGGCGCCTTGGCCGCGGCCTCCTGGGCGGCGGGCGGCTCGCTCGCGCCGGCGGTCTGGACGAGTCCGGCGACGAGCGCCGCGGCGGCGACCGCGGCCGCCGCCGTCCTGACGAGGGTCTTCGTCGGCTTGCTGCCCTGCATGGATTCCTCCGGGAGGAGTGGGGGGTGGGAGAGGTGGGAGGTGGTGCGGGAAAGAAAGTTCTAAGGGTGACCCGGTGCGGTCACGTGGCGCGCGGCGCCGTGATCCTCGGCGCCGTGATCCTCGGCGCCGTGATCCTCGGCGCCGTGATCCTCGGGGTGGTCCTTGAGATGGCGGTCCTTGGGGCCGTCCCGGTAGACGTACGGGGGCGCCGCGCCGACCGGGAGGGCGTCCACCAGGTCGCGTACGAGGGCGTGGTCGGGCGACAGACTGCAGGCCGGGTCCGTGCGCGCGGCATCGCCGGTGAGCGCGTGGGCCTGGCAGCGGCAGCCGCCGAAGTCCTTGGTCCGCAGCTCACAGCTGCGGCACGGGGCGCGCATCCACTCCTCGCCCCGATAGAGGTTGAAGGCCGTCGACTCGTGCCAGATCCACTCCAGGGAGTGGTCCTTGACGTTGGGGGCGTCCAGTCCCGGCAGGGCGGCGGCGGCCGGGCAGGGATAGACGGTGCCGTCGGGCGCGACCGTCAGCGAGACGGCGCCCCAGCCGCCCATGCAGGGCTTGGCCGTCCCGTCCACGTAGTCCGGCACGACCCACACCAGGTCCAGCCGCCCGGCCAGCCGTTCCCGCCACCGCTCGACGGACTCCCGGGCCCGGGAGATCTGGGCCCGGTCGGGCAGGAGCGCGTCGCGGTTGCGCAACGCCCAGCCGTAGAACTGGGTGTTGGCCAGCTCGACGCGCTCCGCGCCCCAGGCCAGGGCGAGTTCGACGAGGTCGTCCAGGGCGTCGAGGTTGGCGCGGTGCAGGACGACGTTGAGACCGAGCGGCAGGTCCGCCGCGCGCACGAGCCCGGCGGCACGCTCCTTCGCCGCGAACGAGCGTGCACCGGCTATGAGTTCGGAGGCGGCGGGGTCGGCATGCTGCACAGAGAGCTGCACGCTGCGCAGCCCGGCGTCCACCAGCGCGGCGAGCCGCCGCTCGTGCAGGCCGACGCCGCTGGTGACGAGCTGGGTGTGGATCCCGGCGCCGTCGGCGGCGGCGACGATCTCGGTCAGGTCGCGGCGGAGCAGCGGTTCACCGCCGGAGAGATGGCTCTGTACGACTCCGAGGTCGGCGGCCTGGCGGAACACCCCGGCCCACTGATCGGTCGTCAGTTCACTTTCCCGGCCGACCAGTTCGAGGGGGTTGGAGCAGTACGAACAGCGCAGCGGGCAGCCGTGGCTCAGCTCGGCGAGCAGCGCCCACGGCGGGTCCGGCCTGGTCGGTTCCGTCACTTGAGCCAGCCTTCCGCGCGTAACCGCCCCAGAAAGACCGGGACTTCGTCGGCGACGGGTGCGCCGGGGTGCTGTGCGGCGAGGGTGGCGACGATCGCGCCGACATCGTTGGCGCCGTCGCAGAGGCGCAGGATGGATCCGGCGTTGCCCTGGAGCACGACGACGCGCTCGGGCAGGACGAGCAGGTCCTTGTCACGGACCCGGTCGTGCCGGAAGACCACCGACCGTGAGAGCACCGGTTTCCAGGCGGTGTCGATGTTCGGGGGTGGTCCGGTCGTCATGGGCGCTCCCCCGCGCGGTGGTCGACGCCGTGGTCGATCCCGTGGTCGACGCCGTGGTCGATCGCGTCCAGCAGGGACCAGAGCACGTCGCACTTGAACCGGAGCGCGGCGACGGCCGCTTCCTGCTCCCGCCTGGTCGTGGCCCATTCGACGACCAGGGCCAGGGCCTCCCGGCTGTCCCGCCCGCCTTGTCCGATGCGGTCGCGGAAGTAGATCAGTCCGTCGGCCTCGATCCAGCGGTAGTGGAGTTCGAACGCCTCGATGCGGGTGCGCATGATGCCGGGCGCCGCCAGTTCGGTGAGGGAGGCGGCGACGGCTTCGAGCGGGGAGCCCAGTCGGCAGAAGTTGACGTATCCATCGACCGCGAGCCGTACACCCGGCAGGACTTCCGCGCCGGAGCACAGCCGCGCCCGGTCGATCCCGGCGGCCTCGCCGAGCCGCAGCCAGCGCTCGATGCCGCCCTCGCCCTCCACCGGTCCGTCGTGGTCCTGGATGCGGCGGAGCCAGGAGCGGCGCAGCGAGGAGTCGTCGAACTTGGCGAGGATCAGCGCGTCCTTGACCGGGATGTGCCGCTGGTAGTGGAAGCGGTTGATGATCCAGCGGCGCAACTCGGCCGGTTCCAGGGTGCCTTCGTGCATCCGTACGTTGAACGGGTGGCGGTCGTGGTAGCGCTCGGCGGGGACGGCGCGCAGCCGGTCCGTGAACTCCTCGGGGCTCCAGGGCCCGCCGGTGCGTGTCGCTGTCGGGGCGGCTGTGCTCACAGCTCGATCACCATTCGGTCGGCGGCGACTTCCAGGCCCCACTCCCCGAGCAGCGTGTACTGCGGGGCGTCCGGGTCGCCGAGGGGGTTCGTGTTGTTGAGGTGCGTGTAGAGGCAGCGGGCGCGCAGCCCGGAGAGCCGGCGTGCGGTGCCGCCCGGTCCGGCGATCGGCAGATGCCCCATGCCGGTGGCGGTCCTGGCCGAGATGCCGGTCCGTCGGGGTTCGTCGTCGTCCCAGAAGGTGCCGTCGACGATGACGCAGTCGGCGGCCTCGACGGCGTCCTGGAAGGCGTCGGTCCAGCGGGCCAGGGCGGGCGCGTAGACGAGGCTGCGTCCGGTCGCCGTCTCGCGCAGTCGCAGGGCGACCACCCAGGTGTGGTCGTCGTCGGCTCCGGTCGCGGCGACGGCGTAGCGCGGGCGTTTGGGCGAGACTGGTACGGCGTCGATCTCGACGCCGCCGCTCTTGGTGAGCGGCACGGGCTCGCCGCCCAACTCCCGCCATTCGAGGCGGGTGTACGGGGTGAGGAGGTCGTCCAGTCTCATGAGCCCGGTCAGTGCGCCGTGGACGGGCCGGGTGGCGAGGACGTCGAATCCGTCGGCCTCGCGCAGCCGGGCGAGGCCCAGGGTGTGATCGAGTTCGGCGTCGGTGAGGATCACCCCGGCCACCGGTGTGTCACGCGGGCCCGGTCCCGGCCGCAGTGCGGGGCTGTCCTCGATCTGGTCGCCGATGTCGGGGGTCGCGTTGACGAGGTACCAACGGTCCTCGTCGGCGCGCAGGGCGAGTGAGGCATGACGGCGGCGCCGGTGCGGATGGGCGCGTGCCCCGGCGCAGCCGGGACACGCGCAGTTCCACTGGGGCAGTCCGCCGCCCGCCGCGGTGCCGAGCACCTGCAGCAGCATGGCGGCGGGGTCTACCGGTCGGTCAGGGCGTAGGCGGTGACCTCGAGCGCGGTCTCGACGACCACGAACTCGGGGGTCTGCCAGTTGATCGTGCCTTCCGACGCTTCCTGCGCCGATTCCGGTGAGTCCTTCATGAGTTGTTGCCTGCCTTCCTGAGATGTGGGGGTTCAGGGAGTGATTCAGGAGTAACTACTCGTCGACAACTGCTCGGTGACGCACGACGGTGCGGGGCCACCGAACGCCGATTCACATGAGTGTCCGGCGTTCAGTCATCTGCAACAGCGTTACGTCTTGGTCCGACGCGGTCAATGGGTCGGACCGCTCTCATCGGACCACATCCCGACGCGGATCGGTGGTCGTCCACGCGCCAATTACCCTTGTGGGTGGCTTTCATCGGCCGCATCGAGCCTGATGACCAGCTCCGGGCGGTCCCACATCACCGCGGGCGGGTTCGCCGCCACCGTACCGACGCGTTCGGCGCCCACGCCGCGGTAGAAGCCCTCGGCGGGCGGGTGCGACACCACACGTACGGCGTCGACACCGGCTTGGCGCGCCTCGCCTTTCATGTGCTCGACCAGCCGCCGCCCGACCCCGAGGCCCTGCGCGGCGTCGGCGACGAACATCAGGTCCAGCTCGGGCGGGGCGAGCAGCAGGGCGTAGAAGCCGAGCAGCCGGTCGTCCGGAGCGGTGGCGAGGAAGACCCGGTGGGTCTCGATGTAGTCGGGCCCCACCCGGTAGCCGGCGATCATGGGCGCGTACGGGCCCTCGTAGGCGCTGGACGCCTGGATGAGCCTGGTCAGCCGCTTGGCGTCGCGCGCGGTGGCGCGCCGGACGGTGCCGGCCGCCGCGGACCGGGCGGCGGCACGGCTCGTGGCGGTAATACGCGAGGTCATGATCCGAGTATTACGCATCCGTGGTGCGGGCCGGGCACGGGCCCGCCGGGCTGCCGGGTCCCGGCCCCCCTTGTACGGTCGGAGGGAGGGCCGCGACGGCCCTCCCTTCCGGACGAGAGGACGCAGCCATGCTCGGCAGAAGCAAGGCGTTCAGCGGTTTCGCCGTGGACGACATCCCGAGGGCCCGTCTCTTCTACGGCGAGACGCTGGGGCTGGACGTCGCCGAGGCGAACGGCATGCTGCGACTGCGTCTCGCGGGCGGGGCCGAGGTGCTGGTGTACCCGAAGCCGGACCATGTCCCCGCCACGTACACGATCCTCAACTTCCCGGTGGACGACATCGAGACGGCCGTCGACGAGCTGGTCCGGCGGGGCGTGCGTTTCGAGCGCTACGCCGCCATGGAGACCGACGACCGGGGCATCTTCCGGCTCGGCGGCCCGTACATCGCGTGGTTCACCGACCCGGCGGGCAACACGCTGTCCGTGCTCCAGGACCGTCCGGCCTGATCAGTCCTTCTCCGTCCTGGCGTTGTCGCGGCGGGCCCAGGCCGGCAGGACGAACCAGCAGAGCACGAACCACAGGACGAGTCCCGCGACGATCCACAGCGCGACGGCGTTGTGCAGCGCCACGCGCAGTATCAGCAGCAGGGCCGACGCCATCGTGCACAGCAGGAAGACCAGCCCGACGACGGTGAGCCGGGACGCCCACTCGACCATCTGGGGCTTCAACTGCCGCCCGGTGACCATCCGGTGGAAGGACACGGGCGCGATGAGCGCGCCGGTGGTGACGGCTCCGAGGACCACCGTCGCGAGGTAGATGTTGGTGTCGGTGTCCGACAGGTCGGTGAAGCGCGGCTGGAAGACGACGGTGAGCAGGAATCCGAACAGGATCTGCACCCCGGTCTGAGCGACGCGTACCTCCTGAAGCAGTTCCACCCAGCGCCGGTCGGCCTGCTCCTCCGGCGACTCGTCACGGCCCTCGGGTGCGGTGCTGCCGGGTCTTCTCTTGTCGTCCGTCATGTGCTTCCGGGTTTCCCCGACGGACGCGTTCATGCCAGGCCCGGGGCGCACGGTCGATCACGCCGGTCGCGGCCGCTCACGCCGCTCACGCCGAACGTGGCCGGTCACAGCGGGAGAAAGTACGTAGGTTAGCCTTGCCTTCGTTTGACCGGGTGGTCGAACGTCACCGAGATCGAACGTGCGGCGAGGAGCAGAGCGTGGAGGCTGACGCGTCCGGGCGTGGCGTCATGCGCGCCACCGTCCTGGGACAGCGCCGGAGTGTCGTCCTCAGCTCGGTGCTCGGCGCGGCCCACCAGATCGGCGAGGCGCTCGTTCCCGTCCTCATCGGTCTGGTCGTCGACCGCGCCGTCGTCCACCCCGACGGTGGCGCGCTCGCCCGGTGGCTCGTCATCCTCGCCGTCGTCTACGTGATGCTCTCGCTCGGTTTCCAGGCCGGCGCCCGGATCGCCGAGGGCGCCGCCGAACGCTCGGCGCATCTGCTGCGGCTGGATGTCGTACGGCGGGTCCTCGCCCCGCACGGCGGCACCGAGGCGGGCCGGCCGCCCGGCACGCTGGTGACCGTCGCGACGGAGGACGCGCGCCGGGTCGGGGCCGTCAACATGGCCGCGCCGCTGGGCATCGCGGCGGTGGTCGGGGTGGTCGCGGGCGCGGTGTTCCTGCTGCGTACGTCGCTGACGCTCGGCCTGCTCGTCCTGCTCGGCGCCCCGGTACTGATGATCCTCGGCCACTTCCTGGCCCGTCCGTTGCAGCAGCGCAGCGAGGCCGAGCAGGAGCGCGCGGCGCACGCGTCGGGCGTCGCGGCCGATCTCGTCGCCGGGGTGCGGGTGTTGAAGGGGCTGCGGGCGGAGCGCGCGGCTGTCGAGCGCTACCGGCGCACCAGCCGCGAGTCGCTGGCCGCGAACATCCGCGCCGCGCGGGCCGAGGCGGTCCAGAGCGGTCTCATGGTGATGCTCACCGGCGGATTCATCGCGCTGGTCGCCCTGGTGGGCGGCCGGCTCGTACTGACGGACTCCATCGGTCTCGGCGAGCTGGTGTCGGCCGTCGGGCTCGCGCTGTTCCTGCCGGGGCCGATCGGGGTGCTCGCGTGGGTCGGCGCCGAGCTGGCGCGTGGCCGGGCGTCGGCGGCGCGGATCGCCGAAGTGCTCTCCGCGCCCGGGGAGTTCACCGACGGCGAGCTGCCGCCGGTCACCCTGCCCGCGCCGCCGCGCGGCGAACTGCGGCTGCGCGGACTCACCCAGGACGGTCTCACCGGACTCGACCTCCTCGTACGGCCCGGTGAACACCTCGGCATCGTCGTCACCGACCCCGCCGACGCGGCCACGCTGCTGCGCTGTCTGGCACGGCGCGTCGACCCGGCGGCGGGACACGTGGAACTGGACGGTGTGCCGATCCGGGCGCTCGCGCCCTCGGAGCTACGGGCGGCGGTGCTCGTCGCGGAGCACGACGCGCAGCTCTTCGACGGCAGCCTGCACGACAACATCACCGCCGCCGCGCCCGCCGGTGCGGATCCGCGGCGCGCGACTGCGGCGGCGGGCGCCGACGAGGTCGCCGCGACGCTGCCGGGCGGTGGCGCGGCCCCGGTCGGCGAGCGGGGCCGCTCGCTCTCCGGCGGACAGCGCCAACGCGTCGCGCTGGCACGGGCGTTGGCGGCCGACCGGGCCGTGCTGGTCGTGCACGACCCGACGACCGCCGTGGACGCGGCCACCGAGGCGCGGATCGCCGTCGGGATACGCGAGCACCGAAAGGGCCGTACCACCGTGCTCGTCACCAGCAGCCCCGCGCTGCTCGCCGCCGCGGACCGGGTGGTGCTGATCGACGGGGGCCGGATCACCGACAGCGCCGCCCATGAGGACCTGGTGGGCCGCAGCTCGGTCTACCGGACGGCAGTGCTGACGTGAGCGCCGGCAGGGACGGCATGGCGGACGGGGCACGGGAGTTGCTGCCCGTCGCCTCGGCGGCCAGGACCCGCGCGGCGGTCGTGACGCTCGTACGCCCCGACCGCCCGCGCGCGGTCCTCGCGCTGGCCGTACTGGTCGCGGCGACCGCGGTCGGACTGCTCGTCCAGCCGCTGCTCGGCCAGGTGGTCGACATCGTGGCCGACCGCCGTCCGGCCGACGATCTGACGCTGCCGGTCGTGCTGCTGGTCGTGGTGGCCGTAGTGCAGGGTGCGGCGACGACGCTCGGCCTCACCCAGGTCGCCCGCCTCGGCGAGACCGTACTGGCCAGGCTGCGCGAGCAGTTCGTCGACCGCGCGCTGTCACTCCCGGCGGACCGGCTGGAACGCGCGGGTTCGGGTGACCTGACGGCACGGGTGACCGGCGATGTCGCGCGGGTGGCCGAGGCCGTACGGTCGGCGCTGCCCGAACTGGCCCGCTCGGTGCTGGCGATCGTGCTCACGCTCGCCGCGATGGCGGTGCTGGACTGGCGGTTCCTGCTGGCCGCGCTCGTGGCGGTACCCGTGCAGGCGCTCACGGCGCGCTGGTACGTCCGCCGGGCCGTCACGCTCTACGCGCGCCAGCGGGTGGCGACGGGGGCGCAGCAGCAACAGCTCCTGGAGACGATCGGCGGCGCGTCGACGGTACGCGGCTATCTGCTGGAGACGGAACACACGGAACGGGTCGCCGCCAGGTCCCGCGCGGCGGTCGACCTGACGATGCGTGGTGTACGGCTGGTGCTGGGCTTCTACGGCCGGCTGCACGTGGCCGAGTACCTGGGCCTCGGAGCCGTACTGACCATGGGCTGGCTGCTGGTCGGCGACGGCGCGGTCTCGGTCGGCACGGCGACGGCCGCCGCCCTGTACTTCCACAGCCTGTTCGGCCCGGTGAACGCGGCCCTGGTCCTGCTGGACGACGCCCAACAGGCGGGCGCGGGCCTGGCCCGGCTGGTGGGCGTGACGGACCTGCACGAGATCGAGAACGCGGGGGGCCGGCCGGGCGGTCGGGTGGACGGGGCGGGTCGGGTACCGGCCGCGCGTCGGCGCGGCGCGGCGGCGCCGGGGACTGGAACGGCCGCGACGGGGGGCGGCGGCGGGCCGCACGCCAAGGCCCGCGTGGCCGCCGAAGGCACGGCCACCGGTGGGGAGTCGGCGGCGGCCGACACCAGCACCGACACCGACGTGGCCGCCACCGGCACGGTCGGCGCCGAGGCGGACGCCGCAGCCGGGACCGACAGCTCGGCGGACGCCGACGGCGGGACCGACGTCGCTCGCGGTGTGGCCGATCGTGGCGGGGCCACAACCACGACCCGCACCCCCGCCCCAGGCACCGCCGTCGCCTCCCACCGCGACGGCGGCGACGCCGTCGTCGTCAACCGGGTGAGTCACGCGTACGGGGCCGGGCCCGTCGTCCTGCACGAGGTGTCCCTCGTGCTCGCCGTCGGTGAGCAGGTCGCGTTGGTCGGGACCAGTGGGGCCGGGAAGTCCACCCTGGCCCGACTCGTCGCCGGGGTGCAGGCGCCGGCCGGTGGGAGCGTGTGGGTCGGTGGGCGGGGCGTGGTGCTGGTCACCCAGGAAGTGCATGTCTTCGCCGGGACGCTCCGCGACGATCTGCGCCTCGCCCGCGCCGACGCCACCGACGCCGAGTTGCGCGACGCCCTGTCGACCGTGCACGCGCTGTCCTGGGCCGAGGCCCTGCCCGACGGTCTTGACACCGTCGTCGGCGAGGGCGGGCACCGGCTCGACGCGGCGCGGGCTCAGCAACTCGCCCTCGCCCGGCTGGTGTTGACCGATCCCCCGGTCGCCGTGCTCGACGAGGCGACGGCCGAGGCCGGCAGCGCGGGTGCCCGCGTGCTGGAGCGTTCGGCGGCTGCCGCGCTCGCCGGCCGTACGTCGCTGGTCGTCGCGCACCGGCTCACCCAGGCAGTGGCCGCCGACCGGGTCGTCGTACTCGACGGCGGGCGCGTCGTCGAGAGCGGCCCGCACGAGGCGTTGCGCGACGCCGGCGGGCCGTACTCCGCGCTCTGGACCGCCTGGTCGGGCAGCCGGACCGCCTCGCCGCCCTGATCCCCCCCTCGCCCCCCACGTCTTCCTGTCCGCTCCATCCGATCCCCGAGGACCGCATATGTCCCAGCACACCCGACTCACCGCCACGGCCGTCTCGGCCGTGCTGCTCCTGGGCACCGCCGCGTGCGGTTCCGGCGACGACGACAGCGGCAGCGACGGCAAGGCCTCGGCCAAGGTGACCGTCAAGCACAAGTACGGCAGCACCGAGGTCCCCGTGGACCCCGAGCGCGTCGTGACCGTCGGCCTCACCGACCAGGACGCGCTCCTCGCGCTCGGCAAGGTCCCGGTCGGCACCACCGAATGGCTCGGCGGCTTCAAGGGCGCGATCGGCCCGTGGGCGGCCGACAAGCTCGGCGGCAAGGCGGCGCCGACCGTACTGAAGGACACCGGTACCGGACCGCAGCCGGAGAAGATCGCCGCGCTGCGGCCCGACGTGATCCTCGCGCTGTACGCGGGTCTCACCAAGGAGCAGTACAACACCCTGTCGAAGATCGCCCCGGTGGTCGCCCAGCCCAAGGAGTACCGGGACTTCGGCATTCCGTGGCAGAAGCAGACGGAGACCGTCGGCACGGTGCTCGGCAAGTCCGACGAGGCGAAGAAGCTCGTCGCGGACACCGAGAAGCACATCGAGGACGTGGCGGCGAAGTACCCGCAGTTCAAGACCGCGACCGCGGCGGTGGCGACTCCGTACGAGGGCATGTTCGTCTTCGGCAGCCAGGACACCCGGCACCGGCTTCTCCAGTCGCTGGGCTTCGGCCTGCCCGACGGGCTCGACAAGGCGATCGGGGACGAGTTCGGCGCCAACATCAGCAAGGAGCGCACCGATCTGCTCGACACCGACGCCCTCGTCTGGCTGATGACGGACCCGGCGAAGGACGGCCCGAAGCTGCACAAGGACCCGCTGTACGGGAAGCTCGCCGTCGTCAAGGAAGGCCGCGAGGTACTCGTGAAGGAGCCCAGCGACTTCGGTTACGCCGTCTCGTTCGGGTCGCTGCTGAGCGTGCCCTACACCGTCGACCGGCTCGCGCCGATGCTCGCCGCGGCCGTCGACGGCAAGCCGGCCACCAAGGTCAGCTCGCCGGCGTCCTGACGATGGCCGGGACCGAGAGCAAGGCCCGCGGCGAGAACGTGACGGAGAAGGCGGCCGGCAAGGCGGCCGGCAGGGTGAGCGCGAACGTGACCGGGCGCGCGACCGTCGCCGACGCCGTCGGCCGTGACACGCGGTGGCGCCCCGCGCTGCTCGTCACCCTCATCGCGGTCGCGTTCGTCGCGCTGTGTCTGCTGTCGCTCGGGCTCGGCGCCCTGCGGATCCCGCCCGGTCAGGTGCTCGACGTCCTGACCGGGCAGCCGGTCGGCGCGCGCGTCGAGGACGTGATCATGTCGGTACGGGTCCCCCGTACCGGTCTCGCGGTGGCGGCGGGCGCGGCGTTGGGTCTGTCCGGCGCGGTGATGCAGGCGCTGACGCACAATCCGCTCGCCGATCCCGGCATCCTCGGGGTGAGCGCGGGCGCCGCGTTCGCCATCGTGGTCGCCGCCGGGCTCCTGGGGCTGAGCGGGCTGAACGGCTACATCTGGTTCGCGTTCGCCGGGGCCATGGCGGCGAGCGTGCTCGTCCACCAGCTCGGGCGCCTCGGCCGGTCCGGGCCCACCCCGGTGAAGCTGGCCCTCGCCGGGGTCACCATCACGTCCGTACTGACGTCGCTGACCAGTGCCATCGTTCTGACCGACCCGGACGCGCTGGACCGCTACCGGTTCTGGTCGGCGGGTTCGCTCGCCGGTCAGGACGCGGGGACGGTCCTGCGGATCCTGCCGTTCCTGGTCGTGGGCGCCGTACTCGCGGTGCTCATCGCCCCGGCGCTGAACAGTCTCGCGCTCGGTGACGACGTCGCCACCTCGCTCGGGCGCCGGCTGGGGCTGCTGCGCCTCCAGGGCGTCATCGCCGTGACGCTGCTGACCGGCGGTTCCGTCGCCGTGATCGGGCCGGTGGTCTTCATCGGCCTCGTCGTCCCGCATGTCGCGCGGGTACTGGCCCAGTGGGCGGGCATCGGTCCGGACCATCGGTGGCTGCTGCCGCTCTCCGCCGTGCTCGCCGCCTGTCTGCTGCTCGCCGCCGACATCGTGGGCCGGCTGCTCGCCAGCCCCGTCGAGGTACAGGCCGGTGTCATCGTGGCGTTCATCGGCGGACCGTTCTTCGTCGTCCTGGTCCGGCGGCGCCGGCTCGCGGAGGTATGAGCCATGACCGTCGATGTCAACTCCCCTGTTTCCAAAGGGCTTTCGAAAGGTCCGGCGCGACGGGGCCGGCCCTTCCGGCTGGCCAGGCCGCCGGTCTCCGGCGTCGTACGCCCCCGTCTCCTCGCCGTCTGCGCCGTGCTCGCCGTCGCGGTGTTCGCGGCGCTGTGCTGGGACGTCTCGGTCGGCGAGTACGGCATCCCGCTGACGGACGTCGCCGGCGCGCTGACCGGATCGGGCGACGCGGGGACCGCCCTCGTCGTCCAGGAACTGCGGCTGCCGCGCGCCATGGTGGGCCTGCTCGCGGGTCTCGCCCTCGGGGTGTCCGGCGCGCTGTTCCAGACCATGACCCGCAATCCGCTCGCCAGCCCCGACATGATCGGGCTGACACAGGGCGCCGGTACGGCGGTGGTCGCGGGCATCGTCCTCGGCTGGGACTTCGGCCTCGGCCCTCAACTGCTCGGCCTGCTCGGCGCGTTGGCCAGCGCGCTGCTGGTGTACACGCTGGCCTGGCGGCGCGGTACGACCGGCTACCGGATCATCCTCGTCGGCATCGGCGTGTCCTGGATGTGTCTGAGCGCGACCGACTATCTGCTCGCCCGGGGCGGCCGGTTCGAGGCGCAGGCGTCGATGGGCTGGCTCGTCGGAAACCTCAACGGACGCGACTGGCAGCAGGGCGCGCCGCTCGCCGTGGCCCTGGCGGTGCTGCTGCCCGCCGCGCTGCTGATGGGTCGGCTGATGCGTACGCTCCTGCTCGGCGACGACGTGGCGAAGGGGCTGGGCACCCGGGTCCAGACGGTGCGGCTGGTGGTCCTGCTGGTGGGAGTCGGCCTGGTCGCGTTCGCGACCGCCGCCGCCGGTCCGGTCGCCTTCGTGGCGCTGGCCGCGCCGCAGATCGCCCAGCGGCTCGCCCGTACCGCCTGGCCGCCGCCGCTGGCCGCCGGGCTGACCGGCGCGCTCGTCGTCCTCGTGTCCGACGTCCTGGCACGCGAACTGATTCCCGACACCGAACTGCCCGTCGGGATCGTCACCGGGGTGCTCGGCGCACCCGTGCTCCTGTGGCTGCTCGTCCGCGTCAACCGCGCGGGCTCTGGAGGCTGAACCGATGTCGACCACCGTTCCCGAACCCGCCCCGGCCGCCGGCGCGACGTCTGTCGCCGCCGATGCCGACACCGGCGATCCGGATCTCCGCGCGGAGGGGCTGCACCTCGCGTACGACGACCGGCCCGTCGTCACGGACCTGGACCTGGCCGTGCCGCCGGGCCGGATCACGGCCATCGTGGGCGCCAACGCCTGTGGCAAATCGACCCTGTTGCGGGCACTGGCGCGACTGCTGACACCCCGTCAGGGCGCGGTGCGGCTGGACGGGCGCGAGCTGCACTCCATCCCCACGCGGGAGCTGGCGCAGCGGCTGGGCATCCTCCCGCAGGCTCCGGTGGCGCCCGAGGGGCTGACCGTCGTGGACCTGGTCACGCGCGGGCGTTCGCCGCACCAGACCTGGTGGCGGCAGTGGACGAAGGCCGACGAACAGGCCGTCCACGACGCCCTGGAGGCGACGGCGACGACCGAGCTGGCCGACCGCTCGGTGGACGAGCTCTCCGGCGGGCAGCGGCAGCGCGCGTGGATCGCGATGGCGGTCGCGCAGGGCACCGGTGTGATGCTGCTGGACGAGCCGACGACGTATCTGGACCTGGCCCATCAGATCGACGTGCTCGATCTGATCGTCGACCTCAACCGCGCCGAGGGGCGCACGGTGGTGATGGTGCTGCACGACCTCAACCAGGCGTGCCGGTACGCCGATCACCTCATCGCGATGAAGGCGGGCCGCGTCGTCGCGGAGGGCGCGCCGGCCGATGTCATGACGGTGGAGACGGTCGAGGACGTCTTCGGGCTGCGGTGCCGGATCGCGACCGACCCGGTGAGCGGCACCCCGTTGGTGATCCCGCTGGGGAGGCACCACGGCGGTGGTCCGGATCAGGGTCAGGGTCAGGGTTCCGGACTGGATCCCGACCATGTTTCGGTGGCGGATCTCTGACGGATTAACACGCCTCGGGCCGTCGCACAAGAGAATCGGCCTGGCCGGAAGCGGTCAGTCCGGATACCGCCGACTCGGGGCCGTAGCGAATGTTTTCAGCCATCGAGCCGGTGAACTCAAGTCGTACGTACGCCCCATACCGCCACACCGGCAACAGCGCCGATCCCCGCCACCCGCCTGCCGACCGGCCCGGAGCCCGGCAGTACACACCGCTCATACCGGGTACCGAATCGCCTTGCAAACCCTGTGTGTTCGTGACGTGACCCGTCGCAGCTCCTCGGTATACAGGCTCAAACCCGCCGCCTCGCTGGGAGTTCGCGCCCGAGGCGCGCACCGCGGTCCCGTTCCCGGCAGCTTTGCAGCAAACCGCTGGCCACGCGGGTGCGAAGCGGTGCCGGCGCCCCGGCGGAGGAACCGCCGCGGGGTTCCGGGGCGCGGGCGATCGGGGGTCCGGAAGTCGGCCTTGTGTACGAGGCGTGGCCCGTCAACGATTCCAACCGTGCGGAACGACAGGTACCGAACCGGTGACGACCGGCCACGGACCGTCGCACGAGACAACGGCCCACACCCCACGGGGCCGTGCGTTCCCCCCACCGATGGAGGATTTCGTGACCTTCAAGCGCTTCTCCCCCCGCAACGGCGTGTCCAGACGCGCTCGTGTTCTCGCCGTGTCGACCGGTCTGCTGGCCGCTGTCGCGCTCGCCGTCCCGTCCGCCGTCGCCGCCCCGGCGCCCGACGCCAAGGTGACGGCCGCTCAGCTCGCCACCGCCAGCTCCGCGGTGCTCGACGCCGACGTGGCCGGCACCGCCTGGTACACCGACAAGGCCACCGGCAAGATCGTCGTCACCGCGGACAGCACCGTCTCCGCGGCCGAGCTGGCCGAGGTCAAGTCGGCCGTCGCGGACACCGACGCCGGCCTGACGATCAAGCGCACGCCCGGCACCTTCAGCAAGCTGATCGCCGGCGGCGAGGCCATCACCACCGGTGGCGCGCGCTGCTCGCTCGGCTTCAACGTGACCAACGGCAGCGCGAACTACGCGCTGACCGCCGGTCACTGCACCAACATCGGCAGCAGCTGGTCCATCGGCACCACCGTCGGTTCCAGCTTCCCGGACAACGACTTCGGGATCATCCAGCACTCCGACCCGGGTGCGGCCGACGGCAGGGTCTACCTGTACAACGGCAGCTACCAGGAGATCACCGGTGCGGGCGACGCCTCCGTCGGCCAGGCCGTTCAGCGCAGCGGCAGCACCACCGGTCTGCACGGCGGCACGGTCACCGGCCTCAACGCCACGGTGAACTACGGCGCCGACGGCGTCGTGTACGGCATGATCCAGACCAACGTCTGCGCCGAGCCCGGCGACAGCGGCGGCGCGCTCTTCGCCGGCACCACGGCGCTGGGCCTGACCTCCGGCGGCAGCGGCAACTGCTCCTCCGGCGGCACCACGTTCTTCCAGCCGGTCACCGAGGCTCTCAGCGCCTACGGCGTCTCGATCATCTGAGGCCTCCCCCGGAACTTCGAGGGTGACGATCCTCCGAGTTCCTGAAGGACGCAGGGATACGCATCCCCGGCGGGCCGCGCCCATGGCGCGGCCCGCTGTCGTATGCCCGCGCTGTCCTATACCCGCGCCGTCGTACACCCGGTTACGCAAGCCCGACATCGAACGAGGGTGGTCGCGGTCCCGGCCGATTCCCGTACGGTCCCCGTCCGATTCGTTCAAGACCGCCCCGGCGGTCCGCGCCTACGTTGGTGCCATGACTCCACGACTCGATCTGATCGGCATCGTCACCTCCGACATGGCGGCCTCGCTCGCCTTCTACCGCAGGCTCGGCCTGGACATCCCCGCCGACGCCGACGCCGCTCCCCATGTGGAAGCCGCCCTCCCGGGCGGAATGCGGCTGGCCTGGGACACGGAGGACGTCGTGCGCTCCTTCGATCCCGGCTGGACCCCGCCGACCGGCGACCGGCTGGGCCTGAACTTCCTCTGCGACAGCCCCGCCGACGTCGACGCGGTCTACGCGGAGCTGACCGGCGCCGGGTACCGCGGCCACCTCAAGCCGTGGGACGCGACCTGGGGCCAGCGTTACGCGGTCGTGCTCGACCCGGACGGCTGCGGTGTCTCGCTGTTCGCCAACGCCGCGTAGGCACCGAGCGTGAGGCCCGCCAGATCGCGTGTCTCCCTGGCGAGATGCGCCTGGTCGGCGTAGCCCGCGACGACGGCGGCCTCCGCGTACGGCACCGACGCCCGTACGAGCGCGAGCGCGCGCTGGAGGCGCAGGACGCGGGCCAGGGTCTTGGGACCGTAACCGAAGGCGTCCAGCGAGCGGCGGTGCAGCCGCCGGGTGCCGAGGCCGACGGTCTCGGCGACGGAGGCGACCGTGCGGCCCGCGTCGAGCCCGGCCACGACGGCGCGCAGCAGCGGGTCGGGCGGGCCGGCGGCGGCCATCCGCCGCAGCGCCGCCGATTCCAGGGCGGCGGCCGGGTCGGTGGCGGCGGCGACCCGCTCGGCGGTGTCGCGGCCCTCGGAGCCCGGCCAGAGGTCGGTGAGGTCCACGCGCCGGTCGCGCAGTTCGTGCGCCGGTACGCCCAGGAGCGCGGGCGCGATGCCGGGCGCGAAGCGGACCCCGACGGCGTCGGCGAAACCGCCGCCACCGGCGCACGGCGGGTCCGGCGTGAACGCGTGGGTGTCGGGCCCGGCGACGCTCAGCCGGCCGCCGATCCAGAGCAGGTCCATGCAGCCGTCCGGCAGGACGGGGTACACGGGGCCGTCGTCCCGTTCCGGCGCTGTCCGCGTCCACACGACGACGCCCTCGACCCGCGACGCCCGTTCCCTGTACACACCTCAAGGCTAAACGCCCCGGACAGGGCCTACGGCTTCTGCTCCTTGTCGCGGCCCGCGTGGAACCGGGACTTCAGGTCGTCCGGCGGCAGGAAGCGGGACCAGCGCTCCGGGAACTCCGAGGGCATGTCCGGGTCGGGGCCGTAGTCCCCGTCGTCCGGCTCGACCGACAGCGCCTCCACGCGGGCCACCAGCTCCGCGGCCTGAGCCGCCCGCAGGCGGTCGTTGGCCGCGCGTGCCGCCGCCGTGGAGACGGACGGCCAGACCCGGTCGATGGCGGCGTTGACCGCCGCGCCGACCAGGACGGCGAAGGCCGAGATCCCTATCCACAGGAGGACCGCGATGGGCGCGGCGAGGGATCCGTAGATGGTGGGGCCCTCGACCGTACTCGTGAGATAGATCCGCAGCAGGAAGCTGCCGAAGACCCACATGCCGAGAGCCACCAGCGCGCCCGGCACATCCTCGATCCACGGCGACCGCGCGGGCACGGACACGTGGTAGAGCGTGGTCAGGAAGGCGATGGAGAGCAGGATCACCACCGGCCAGTACAGGACGCTGGCGACCTCCGTACCCCAGGGGATGAGGTCGACGACCCGGTCGGGCCCCACCACCGCCAGGGGCAGCACGACGGCGCCGATGAGCAGCGCCACGATGTACAGCAGGAAGGCGAGCAGCCGGGTGGCGACGATGCCGCGGCGGCCGTCGAGTCCGTACATCACGGTGATCGTGTCGATGAAGACGTTCACCGCCCGTGAGCCCGACCAGAGCGCGATGGCGAAGCCGATGGAGATGAGGTCGGGGCGCCCGCCGTGCGTGACGTCCGACAGGAGCGGTCTCGCGATCTGGTCGACGCCTCTGTCCGAGAGAACCGTGCCGACCGCGGTGAGGATGTTCTCCTCGATCGAGGCGACGGTGGTGGTGTTGGTCCAGTCGTCTATGTACCCGAGCAGGCCGAGAAGACCCATCATCAACGGCGGGAGGGAGAGCAGCGTGAAGAACGCCGCCTCCGCCGCGAGACCGAGAATCCGGTACTCGATGCACGAGTTGACGGTGTCCTTCAGCAGCAGCCAGGCCATCTTCCGCATGGGGACGTTGCGGTAGAGGGCACGGGCCCGGCGGAGTCGGCCCGATGGCCGCTCGGGTGTTTCGTTTGCTGCCTGCACCTCCTTACCGTAGCGGCATGACTGCCACCACCCACACAGTGACCAACCAGGTTCCGCCCCTGGTGGGATACGACGTCTTCAGCGGCGACCGGGCCCTCGTGGAGGGCCTGGAGCGGCACGCCGCGCCCGAAGTCCTCGACGAGGCACGGTCGGAGCTGTCCGCACTGGGTCTCGCGGCCGGTTCGGCACGCGTACAGGAGTGGGGGACGCAGGCCAACGAGAACCCGCCGAAGCTCCGTACGCACGACCGGTACGGCAACCGGATCGACGAGGTCGAGTTCCATCCGGCCTGGCACCAACTCCTCGACGGGGCCGTGTCGGCGGGGCTCACGGACGCCTGGGGGCGGCCGGACGGGCATCTGCGCCGGGCCGCCGGGTTCTACGTGTGGACGCAAGGAGAGGCCGGGAACGGCTGTCCGCTGTCCATGACGCACGCGGCGGTGCCCGCGCTGCGGACGGAGCCGGAGCTGGCGGCCGAGTGGGAGCCGCGGCTCACCTCGCACCGGTACGAGCCCGGTCTGCGGCCCGCCGCGGAGAAGGCCGGCGTGCTGTTCGGGATGGGCATGACGGAGAAGCAGGGCGGCAGCGACGTACGGGCCAACACGACGGCCGCGAGGCCGCTGGAGGCCGACGGGGAGTATCTGCTCACCGGGCACAAGTGGTTCTGCTCCGCGCCGATGTGCGACGGGTTCCTGGTGCTGGCGCAGGCGCCGGCCGGGCTGACGTGCTTCCTGGTGCCCCGGGTGCTGCCGGACGGGACGCGCAACGTGTTCCTGATCCAGCGGCTGAAGGACAAGCTGGGCAACCGGTCGAACGCGTCGAGCGAGGTCGAGTTCGACGGCACGTGGGCGCGCCGGGTCGGCGAGGAGGGGCGCGGGGTGCGCACCATCATCGAGATGGTGGCGGCCACTCGGGTGGACTGTGTGCTCGGATCGGCGGCGCTGATGCGCCAGTCGGTCGCCCAGGCCGTCCATCACGCCGCGCATCGCCGGGCGTTCGGGGGTGAGTTGATCGACAAGCCTTTGATGCGCAACGTACTGGCCGATCTGGCGCTGGAGTCGGAGGCGGCGACGACGCTGGCGCTGCGGCTGGCGGCGGCGCAGGACGCCGTGCAGAGCGACGGGTCGGCGGCGGAGGCGGCGTTTCTGCGGCTCGCGGTGCCGACGGCCAAGTACTGGGTGACGAAGCGGTGTACGCCGGTCGCCGCCGAAGCGCTCGAATGTCTGGGCGGCAACGGCTATGTCGAGGAGTCCGGGATGCCGCGGCTGCTGCGTGAGTCGCCGCTGAACTCGATCTGGGAGGGCTCGGGCAATGTCCAGGCGCTCGACGTGCTGCGGGCGCTCCAGCGTGAGCCGGAGGCGCTGAACGCGTTCCTCCAGGAGGTCGGCAAGGCGCGCGGCGCGGACCACCGGCTGGACGGGGCGATCAAGGACCTGCTGACCGAACTGGCCGACCTGAACGGCATCGAGGCGCGTGCGCGGCGGCTGGTGGAGCGGATGGCGCTCGTCCTGCAGGGCTCGCTGCTGGTGCGGTGGGCGCCGTCGGCGGTCGCGGACGCGTTCTGCGCGTCACGGCTGGGCGGGGACTGGGGTACGGCCTTCGGCACGCTGCCGCACAGTCTGGACCTGGAGTCGGTGGTGACGCGGGCGCGGGCGGTCTGAGCCGGCCGTCAGGGCCGTGGGTGGTGCTGCGCCGACACGGCACCACCCACGACTTGATGTAACCCTCAAGCATGGGGTGACTGTCCGCCAGGGTTGCAAGTGGTTGCAGAATATCCGGACCGCCGTACCGGGAGCGGGCCGGAACGGCACGATGGGGAGAGCGGAGCGAACTGCTCCGCATGACCCGGTCCACGTCCATGACCGGTCCACGTCCATGAATCGAGAAAGCGCCGTGCGCGGCGGGGGGCCCGATGAAGGACACATCGCTCGATCTGTCACGCCTCACGGCGATGGACGGCGCACAGGCGACGCGGCTGCTCCAGCGGATCCGGGCGGCGTCGCTGGCCGGTGACCGGCCGCCGCTGGCGCCCCGCCCGGTCATCAAGGCGTCGTGGCAGCGGATGCGGCGGCTCGGCGTCGACCCCGACCGGCAGCGGACCGGGCGGGTGGTCCTGACCACGGAGGAGCTCGAACACCGGCGTCGTACATCGGCACTCGCCGAGGTGATACGGGGCGTCACCGACGGGCTGACCGGTATCGCCGACGCGTCGCTCCAGATCCTGGTGGTCTCCGACGACCAGGGCCGCGTCCTGTGGCGCGAGGGCAACGCCAAGGTGCTGCGGCAGGCCGACGGCATCAGCCTGGCGGAAGGCGCCGCCTGGTCGGAGCAGGTCACCGGGACCAACGCCATCGGTACGGCGCTGGCCGCGCGGGCCCCGGTACAGGTCCACTCGGCCGAGCATTTCGTGCACGTCCTGACGAACTGGACCTGCGCGGCCGCGCCCGTGCACGACCCGCGTGACGGGCGGCTGCTGGGCGCCATCGACGTGAGCGGCCCGGCGACGGGGTTCCATCCGACGACGCTGGCGCTGGTCACCTCCGTCGCCAAGCTCGCCGAGAGCGAGCTGCGGGAGCGGCATCTGCGGGCCGTCGAGCGGCTGCGTTCGGTCGCGGCGCCGATCCTGTGCCGGGTCGGCGGCAGGGCGGTGGTCGTCGACACGCACGGCTGGACGGCCGCCGTGACGGGGATGGCACCGGTCGACCGGCTGCCGCTGCCCAGGTCGGTGCGGCCGGGGCGGCTCTGGCTGCCGTCCCTGGGCATGTGCACCGTGGAGCCGCTGCCCGGCGGCTGGCTGCTGACCGTGGAGGAGGAGGCGCCGCCGGACGCGCCGAGCAAGGTCGTGCTGGATCTGAGCCGGCCCCGGCGCTGGTCCGTGACCGTCTCGGGGGCGGCGGGCAGTTGGGCGCAGGAGCTGACGCCGCGCCACGCGGAGCTGCTGTACGTCCTGGCGGTGCACCGGGAGGGGCGGAGCGCGGCGGAGCTGGCGGCGGACGTCTTCGGGGACCCGACTCGGACGGTGACGGTGCGGGCCGAGATGTCCCGGGTGCGCCGTCATCTGGCGGGGGTGCTGGCCCACCGGCCGTACCGCTTCAGCGAGGAGGTCGAGGTGGAGGTCGTACGGCCCGAGCACCCGGCGGAGCTGCTGCCGCACTCGACGGCACCGGCGGTGACCGACGACCGGGACCGGCCGCACGGCGGGTGGGTCGACTAGGGCGTGTCCTTCGGATCAGGCCGGATCAGGGAGCGCCCGCCGCGCGGCGGCTGATGTCACGTCGGTGCGTGCGATCGCAAGGCGGAGGGGGGGCACGGGAGGTGCCCCCCTCGGGGCTACGGCGGAGAGCGTGCGCGCCAGGGACCGCGAGCCCGGCAGGATCCGAGAGACACGCCCCAGGGCGGGTCCGCGAAGTGGCGCCGTCCGCCCGTAGGGCGGGGCCTGCGCCCGCCGCGGAGCGGCTGATGCCTCGTCGGTGCGGTGCGTCGCAAGGCGGAGGACCGGCGTTGTGGATGGCCCGGCCGTACTCGGTCGATTCCGACAACGCGGGGGCACCTCCCGTGGCCCCCCGGGGCCTACGGGGGCGAGGCGCCGTGCCGGGCGTCGCGGGCCAGGCGGGACTTCGCGGACACGGCCCAGGGCTCGCCGGAGGGATCTCGGCGGGCGCCCGATCGTACGGTTTGGCCGGTGCGGGGACGCGTGATTCCCTGGCGACCATGAGCATCACTGTGACCACCTGGTCCCTGGAACAGACCTCCCCGGCCGATCTGCGGCCGGCCGCGGAGCCCGAGGGCGATGTACAGATCGTCCGGTCCGAGGTCCCCTCCGCGGAGTTCAGCCGGTTCCTCTACACCGCCGTCGGCGGTGACATCCGCTGGACCGACCGGCTGGCCCTGTCGTACGAGGAGTGGCACGAGGCCGTCTCCCGGCCGGGCGTCGAGACCTGGGTGGCGTACGAGAAGGGCACCCCGGCCGGCTACGTGGAGCTGGAGGCGCAGGAGGACGGCACGGTCGAGATCGTGTACTTCGGGCTCATCCCGGCCTTCCGGGGCCGCCGGATCGGCGGGCATCTGCTGTCGTACGGGGTGGCCCGCGCCTGGGACCTGGCGGAGCGCCGGCCCGGCCGGACGCCGACGAAGCGGGTCTGGCTGCACACCTGCTCCAAGGACGGGGAGCACGCGATGGACAACTATCTGCGGCGTGGCTTCACCCTCTTCGACACGAAGGTGGCTGAGGAGCCGGATGTGACGGCCCCGGGGCCGTGGGCCGGCGCCCGCCCGACCGCCCACGCCACACCCCATCTCAGCTAGCGGGACAGTCTCGTCCACATCGTGGATCGTGGTGGACTGGCCTCAGATCCGCGTGCCAGGCTTCCCCCATGTCTACAGCTGGAATTGCCTTGGTGAGTCGGCGGCACGTCGATCTCTGCCGCATGTCCAGCGCGATCTGTCGGGCGAGCTGACCACCACAGCCCCCGTCGCTCGCCCTCGCTCGTCCCGCTCGAATTTTCCTCTGCGCACCGCTGCGCCGTCAGCCCACGTGTGCAGGTCAGAGCCGCCCTCCGCAGTCCCGAAGGACGTATCCCGCCATGGCCGCCACCCCTGAGAAGCCCGCCGCCGCCACGCCCCGCCGCAAGGTGAGCCGTCACCGCGGCGAGGGGCAGTGGGCCGTTGGTCACTTCACTCCCCTCAACGCGAACGAGCAGGCCAAGAAGGACGACGACGGTCTCAATGTGCGGACACGCATTGAGACGATCTACTCGAAGGCCGGATTCGACTCGATCGACCCGGCCGACCTGCGGGGACGCATGCGCTGGTGGGGGCTGTACACCCAGCGCAAGCCCGGGATCGACGGCGGCAAGACCGCGATCCTGGAGCCGGAGGAGCTGGACGACAAGTACTTCATGCTGCGGGTCCGGATCGACGGCGGCCGGCTGACCACCGAGCAGCTGCGCGTCATCGGCCAGATCTCGCACGAGTTCGGCCGGGACACCGCCGACATCACCGACCGGCAGAACATCCAGCTGCACTGGATCCGGATCGAGGACGTCCCGGAGATCTGGCGCCGGCTGGAGGGCGTCGGACTGTCGACCACCGAAGCCTGCGGTGACACGCCCCGCGTGATCCTCGGCTCCCCGGTGGCGGGCGTGGCCGAGAACGAGATCATCGACGGCACCCCGGCGATCGACGAGATCAACGCCCGGTTCATCGGCACCAAGGAGTTCTCGAACCTCCCGCGCAAATTCAAGACGGCCATCTCAGGATCGCCGCTCCTCGATGTCGCGCACGAGATCAACGACATCGCCTTCGTCGGGGTCGAGCACCCCGACCACGGCCCCGGCTTCGACCTGTGGGTCGGCGGCGGTCTGTCGACCAACCCCAAGATCGGCCAGCGCCTCGGCGCCTGGGTCCCGCTGGACGAGGTCGCCGACGTATGGGCCGGCGTCATCGGGATCTTCCGCGACTACGGCTACCGCCGGCTGCGCACCCGCGCCCGGCTGAAGTTCCTCCTCGCCGACTGGGGCGCCGAGAAGTTCCGCCAGATCCTGCAGGACGAGTATCTGAAGCGGACACTCGTCGACGGTCCGGCGCCCGAGCGGCCCGTGGAGGAGTGGCGCGACCACGTCGGTGTGCACCGCCAGAAGGACGGCCGCTTCTACGTCGGCTTCGCGCCGCGCGTCGGCCGGGTGGACGGCCCGACCCTGAAGAAGATCGCCGACCTCGCCGAGGAACACGGCTCCGGCCGGGTACGGACCACCGTCGAGCAGAAGATGATCGTCCTCGACGTCGCCGAGGACCGGGTCGACTCGCTCGTCGCGGGCCTGGCCTCGCTCGACCTGCGGGTCAAGCCGTCGCCCTTCCGGCGCGGCACGATGGCCTGCACCGGCATCGAGTTCTGCAAGCTGGCGATCGTCGAGACCAAGGCGCGCGGCGCCTCCCTGATCGACGAACTCGAGGACCGTATCCCCGACTTCGACCAGCCGATCACCATCAACGTCAACGGCTGCCCCAACGCCTGCGCCCGGATCCAGGTCGCGGACATCGGTCTCAAGGGCCAGTTGATGCTGGACGGCGACGGCAATCAGGTCGAGGGCTACCAGGTGCACCTCGGTGGCGCGCTCGGTCTGGAGCCCGCGTTCGGCCGCAAGGTCCGCGGTCTGAAGGTCACCGCCGCCGAACTCCCCGACTACGTCGAGCGCGTGCTCACCCGCTTCAGCAAGGAGCGCGAGGCCGACGAGCGTTTCGCCACCTGGGCGGCCCGCGCGTCCGAGGAGGCGCTGTCGTGAGCGAGCGCGCCGCCCCGTTCTACTGCCCCTACTGCGGCGACGAGGACCTGCGCCCGAACGAACAGGGCCACGGCGCCTGGGAATGCGGAGCCTGCAACCGGGCCTTCCAACTGAAGTTCCTCGGGCTGCTGACCCGCGGGCTGACGACGGACGACGGAGGGGAACGGATATGACGGCTCCGACGAAGACCACGAACACGAACACGACGGATGCGGCGAACACCGACGACCGGAAGCACGCCGAACTCAAGGCGCTCGCCGAGCGAGCGGGCCGCGAACTCGAAGACGCCTCCGCCCTGGAGATCCTCACCTGGGCCACCACCACCTTCGGCGCCCGCTTCTGCGTCACCTCCTCCATGGAGGACGCGGTGGTCGCCCACCTCGCCTCCCGCGCCCTGCCCGGCGTCGACGTCGTCTTCCTCGACACCGGCTACCACTTCCCCGAGACGATCGGCACCCGCGACGCCGTCGCCGCCGTGATGGACGTCAACGTCATCACGCTCACCCCGCGCGCCACGGTCGCCGAACAGGACGCCGAGCACGGCCCGAAGCTGCACGACCGCGACCCCGACCTGTGCTGCGCCCTGCGCAAGGTCAAGCCCCTCGAAGAGGGCCTGACGGCGTACGACGCCTGGGCGACGGGCCTGCGCCGCGACGAGTCGCCGACCCGCGCCGACACCCCCGTCGTCGGCTGGGACGAGAAGCGCCGCAAGGTCAAGGTCTCGCCGATCGCCCGCTGGACGCAGGAGGACGTGGAGGCGTACGTCGCCGAACACGGCGTCCTCACCAACCCGTTGCTCCAGGACGGTTACGCCTCCGTGGGCTGCGCGCCCTGCACCCGCCGGGTGCTGGCGGGCGAGGACGCCCGCGCCGGCCGCTGGGCGGGCAACTCCAAGACCGAATGCGGGCTGCACTGATGAGCCGGACCGAGCACGGCGCGACGATCTGGCTCACCGGTCTGCCCAGCGCCGGCAAGACCACCATCGCCGTCGAACTGGCGGACCGGCTGCGCGCCGAGGGGCACCGCGTGGAGGTCCTGGACGGCGACGAGATCCGCGAATTCCTCTCCGCGGGCCTCGGCTTCAGCCGCGAGGACCGGCACACCAACGTGCAGCGGATCGGCTTCGTCGCCGAACTGCTCGCGTCGAACGGCGTCAAGGCGCTGGTGCCGGTGATCGCCCCGTACACCGACAGCCGCGAGGCGGTGCGCAAGCGCCACCAGAGCGAGGGCACCGCGTATCTGGAGGTGCATGTCGCGACTCCGGTCGAGGTGTGCTCCGTACGGGACGTGAAGGGCCTGTACGCGAAGCAGGCGGCCGGTGAGATCAGCGGTCTCACCGGCGTCGACGACCCCTACGAGGCCCCCGAGGAGCCCGACCTGCGGATCGAGTCGCACACGCAGTCCGTGCAGGAGTCCGCGGCGGCGCTCCACGCGCTGCTCACCGAGAGGGGTCTGGCCTGATGACGACGACCGTCGCATCCGTCACCGAGGGGACCGGCGGCAGCGTGGCGCCGTACGCCCTGAGCCATCTGGACGCCCTGGAGTCGGAGGGTGTGCACATCTTCCGTGAGGTGGCGGGTGAGTTCGAGCGGCCGGTGATCCTCTTCTCCGGCGGCAAGGACTCCATCGTCATGCTGCATCTGGCGCTGAAGGCGTTCGCGCCGGCGCCGGTGCCCTTCACGCTGCTGCACGTCGACACCGGTCACAACTTCCCCGAGGTGCTGGCCTACCGCGACCGTACGGTGGCCGAACACGGGCTGCGTCTGCATGTGGCGTCGGTGCAGGAGTACATCGACGCGGGCACCCTGCGCGAGCGTCCCGACGGCACCCGCAACCCGCTCCAGACCCTCCCGTTGACGGAGAAGATCCAGGCCGAGCGGTTCGACGCGGTCTTCGGCGGCGGGCGCCGCGACGAGGAGAAGGCACGCGCCAAGGAGCGGGTGTTCTCGCTGCGCGACGAGTTCTCCCAGTGGGACCCGCGCCGGCAGCGCCCCGAGCTGTGGCAGCTCTACAACGGGCGGCACGCGCCGGGCGAGCACGTGCGGGTCTTCCCGCTCTCCAACTGGACCGAGCTGGACGTGTGGCAGTACATCGCACGCGAGGGCATCGAACTGCCCGAGATCTACTTCGCGCACGAGCGTGAGGTCTTCAACCGCCACGGCATGTGGCTGACGGCCGGCGACTGGGGCGGCCCCAAGGAGGGCGAGCCCACCGAGACCCGTCTGGTGCGCTACCGCACCGTCGGCGACATGTCCTGCACGGGCGCCGTCGACTCCGAGGCCACCACGCTGGACGCCGTCATCACGGAGATCACCGCATCCCGCCTCACCGAGCGGGGCGCTTCCCGCGCCGACGACAAGATGTCCGAGGCCGCCATGGAAGACCGCAAGCGCGAAGGGTACTTCTAACCATGACGACCACCGGGCCCCCGGCCACCGAGCAGTTGGCCGAGCAGTTGTCGGCCACCACCCTGCTGCGCTTCGCCACCGCCGGATCCGTCGACGACGGCAAGTCCACGCTGGTGGGGCGGCTCCTGCACGACTCGAAGTCCGTGCTCACCGACCAGTTGGAGGCCGTCGAGCGCGCCTCGCTCGGCCGCGGCCAGGACACGCCCGACCTCGCGCTGCTGACCGACGGGCTGCGCGCCGAGCGCGAGCAGGGCATCACCATCGATGTCGCCTACCGCTACTTCGCCACGCCCCGGCGCCGGTTCATCCTCGCCGACACCCCCGGGCATGTGCAGTACACGCGGAACATGGTGACCGGCGCCTCCACGGCCGAGCTGGCCGTCGTGCTGGTCGACGCGCGTAACGGGGTGGTCGAGCAGACCCGCCGGCACGCGGCCGTCGCGGCCCTGCTCCGGGTCCCGCACGTGGTGCTCGCCGTCAACAAGATGGACCTCGTGGAGTACGCGGAGCCCGTGTTCGCCGCGATCGCCAAGGAGTTCACCGCGTACGCCGCCACGCTCGGCGTCCCCGAGATCACGGCGATCCCGATCTCGGCGCTGACCGGGGACAACGTGGTGGAGCCCTCGGCGAACATGGACTGGTACGGCGGGCCGACCGTCCTGGAGCACCTGGAGACCGTCGCCGTCAGCCACGACCTGTCCGGCTGCCCGGCCCGCTTCCCCGTCCAGTACGTCATCCGCCCGCAGAGCGCCGAACACCCCGACTACCGCGGCTACGCGGGCCAGATCGCCTCCGGTGTGCTGCGCGTCGGCGAGGCCGTGACCGTGCTGCCCTCGGGCCGTACCAGCACCGTCGAGGGCATCGACGCGCTCGGCGAGAGCGTCGACATCGCGTGGGCACCGCAGTCGGTGACGATCCGGCTCAGCGACGACGTGGACGTCTCGCGCGGCGATCTGATCGCGCCCAGCTCCGGGGTCCCCGCCATCACCCGGGACGTCGAGGCGACCGTCTGCCATGTCGCCGACCGGCCGCTGACCGTCGGCCAGCGGGTGCTGCTGAAGCACACCACCCGCACGGTGAAGGCGATCGTCAAGGACATCCCGTCCCGGCTCACCCTGGACGACCTGTCCCAGCACCCGGCGCCGGCGCAGCTCGTCGCCAACGACATCGGCCGGGTGGTGATCCGTACGGCCGAGCCGCTGGCGCTCGACGCGTACCGCGACTCCCGCCGTACCGGCTCCTTCCTCCTGATCGACCCGGCCGACGGCACCACGCTGGCGGCCGGCATGGCGGGCGACTCGTTCGCCGCCGAGCCGCCGCCCGTCGAGGCGGACACCGACGACGACGAGGGCTGGGACTTCTGATGCCCGTGGACATGTTCGCGACGTTCGCGAAGGAGGGCGGCCGGGTCGGCAGCGGCGCCCTCGGCGCGGGGACCGGCGGGGTGGCGCGATGTGCGCGCTGACGTACGCGCACCGCACGCGCGCCCAGAGAACCCGCGACATCGCGGTGCCATGCCCGCAGTACCCGTATCGCCGAAGACCTTCCGACACTGCCGACCGCCCGGCCACGCCGCCTCGTCACCGAGGGACGTGAGCACGGGCCGACGAGAGGAAACCCTCCCGTGCCAGCCACCCGTACCGCCCTGCGCCGCCGACGTACCCTCGCCGCGGTAGCCGCCCTGCCCCTGCTCGCCGTGGTCCTCGGCGCCTGCGGCTACGGCTCCGACAGCGAGAAGGACGACAAGGTCGCCCCCGCCGCCGAGGGCGAGAAGATCGGCGGCCTCGGCGAGGTGAAGATCGGCTACTTCGCCAACATCACCCATGCCACCGCGCTGGTCGGCCTCCAGGAGGGCCTGATCCAGAAGGAGTTGGGCGGCACCAAGATCAAGCCGCAGGTCTTCAACGCGGGCCCCTCGGAGATCGAGGCGCTCAACGCGGGCGCGATAGACATCGGCTGGATCGGCCCCTCCCCCTCGATCAACGGCTTCACCAAGTCGAAGGGCCAGAACCTCCGGATCATCTCGGGCTCGGCCTCCGGCGGTGTCTCGCTCGTCGTCAACCCGAAGAAGATCAAGTCCCTGGACGACCTCAAGGGCAAGCGCATCGCGACGCCGCAGCTCGGCAACACGCAGGACGTGGCGCTGCTCAACTACCTGTCGGACAAGGGCCTGAAGGTCGACACGAACACCGGCAAGGGTGATGTCACCGTCATCCGCCAGGACAACAAGCAGATCCCCGCGTCCTTCGAGTCCGGTTCGCTGGACGGCGCCTGGGTGCCCGAGCCGACCGCGTCGAAGCTGGTCGCGGGCGGCGGTTCGGTGCTGCTGGACGAGAAGAAGCTGTGGAAGGACGGCAAGTTCGTCATCACGAACGTGATCGTCTCCCAGAAGTTCCTCAAGGAGCACCCGGACGTCGTCGAGGCCGTGCTGCGCGGTTCGGTGAAGACCAACGCCTGGATCAACGAGAACCCGGACGAGGCCAAGACGGCGGCCAACGCCAAGCTGAAGGCGGACTCGGGGGCGGCGCTGCCGCCCCAGGTGATCGACCCGGCGTGGAAGAACGTCGACATCACCGACGACCCGCTGGCCTCCACGCTGAGCGTGTCGTCCGAGCACGCCGTGAAGGCGGGGCTGCTCGAAGACCCGCTGCTCGACGGGATCTACGACCTGACGCTGCTCAACAAGGTGCTGAAGGCGGACGGGAAGCCCGCGATCGACGACGCCGGTCTCGGCGTCAAGTAGCCGGGCCCGAGCAGCCGTTCGACCCGTCCCGCAACCGGACCGCCCCCAGGAGGTGCGACTCATGGCCACCACTCTCGTCAAGCAGGCCACCACCGTCGGCACACAGCCGTACGCCACCCGTCTCGACCATGTGTCCAAGTCGTTCGGCCGGCCCGGCGCCCAGCAGCTCGTGCTCGACGACGTCAGCATCGATGTGGCGCACGGCGAGTTCGTGACCCTGCTGGGGGCGTCCGGCTGCGGCAAATCCACTCTGCTCAATCTGGTCGCCGGGCTCGACCTGCCGTCGTCGGGGGAGATCGACGTTCCCGGCGGCCGGCCGGCCCTGATGTTCCAGGAGCACGCGCTGTTCCCGTGGCTCACCGCGGGCAAGAACATCGAACTCGCCCTGAAGATGCGGGGCATGCCCAAGGCCGAGCGCCGTGGCGAGGCCGAGCGGCTCCTTGAGCTGGTACGGCTGAAGGGCGCGTACGGCAAGCGGGTGCACGAGCTGTCCGGCGGTATGCGCCAGCGGGTCGCGCTGGCCCGCGCGCTGGCGCAGGACAGCCAACTGCTGCTGATGGACGAGCCGTTCGCCGCGCTCGACGCCATCACCCGGGACGTGCTGCACGAGGAGCTGACCCGGATCTGGGCCGAGACGAACGTGTCGGTCCTCTTCGTCACGCACAACGTACGCGAGGCCGTCCGGCTCGCGGAGCGCGTGGTGCTGATGTCGTCCCGGCCGGGGCGGATCGCGCGGGAGTGGCGGATCGACATCCCGCAGCCGCGCCGGATCGAGGACGCCGCGGTGGCGGACCTGTCGGTGGAGATCACCGAGGAGCTGCGTGGGGAGATTCGCCGCCATGGCCAGAACTGAAACGGGGACCTCCGGGGCTCCGGCGGCTCCGAGGGGCGCGGTGTCCAAGGAGGACCTGGCGGGCCTGGAGGCCGGCCTGGACGCGCTGGAGACCAGGACCACCGAGCGGGTGTCGCTCGGCAGCATCCTGCTCTCCAAGCTTCTACCGCCGCTCGTGGCGGTCGTCCTGGTGGTCACGGCCTGGCAGCTCGCCGCCGCCTCCGACCTCAAGCCCGACTACGTACTGCCCGGGCCGCTCGACGTCTGGGGCTCCATCGAGGACATGTGGCTGGACGGCACGCTGCTCGGCTACATCTGGACCAGCGTCTCGCGGGGCGCGCTGGGCTTCGCCGTCTCCGTCGCCATCGGTACGCCGCTGGGGCTGCTGGTCGCGCGGGTGAAGGTGGTACGGGCCGCGATCGGGCCGATCCTGTCCGGGCTCCAGTCGCTGCCCTCGGTGGCGTGGGTGCCCGCGGCGATCATCTGGTTCGGGCTGACCGACGCCACGATCTACGCGGTGGTGCTGCTGGGCGCCGTACCGTCCATCGCCAACGGCCTGGTGGCCGGTGTCGACCAGATCCCGCCGCTGTATCTGCGGGCCGGCCGGACCATCGGCGCGACCGGGATCAACGGCATCCGGCATGTGCTGCTGCCCGCGGCCCTGCCCGGCTATCTGGCAGGCTTGAAGCAGGGCTGGGCGTTCTCGTGGCGTTCGCTGATGGCCGCCGAGCTGATCGCCAGCTCGCCGGACCTCGGTACGGGACTCGGCCAGCTCATGGAGAACTTCCGCACCTACAGCGACATGTCCGGTGTGCTGGCCACGATCATCCTCATCCTGATCGTCGGTATCGGCATCGACCTGTTGTTCTTCTCGCCCCTGGAGCGCCGCGTCCTGCGCAGCCGCGGTCTCCTGGTCAGGAGCTGATCCCCGTGCCCCGTACGCCCGGCAGGCCCGTGCTCGTCGTCGTCGCGCACGGCAGCCGCGACCCGCGGCACGCCGCGACCGTGCACGCGCTGCTTCGCCGCGTGCGCGCGCTGCGTCCGGGGCTGCGGGTGGAGGCGGGCTTCCTGGACTTCAACACCCCTTCGGTGCCCGCGGTGTTGGAACGGCTGGACGCGGAGGGCGTACGGGACGTGGTGGCGCTGCCGCTGCTGCTGACCCGGGCGTTCCACGCCAAGTCCGACATCCCGGCCGTGCTGCGCGAGGTACGGGCGCGGCTGCCCCGACTGGCCGTACGGCAGGCCGACGTCCTCGGCCCGTCGTCACTGCTGACGGACGCGCTGGAGCGGCGGTTGTACGAGGCCGGGCTCACGCCCGGCGACAAGGGCTCGACCGGGGTCGTCCTGGCCTCGGCGGGCTCCAGCGACCCGGAGGCGATCGCGGTGATCGCCCATGTCGCGCGGGAGTGGCGTCGCACCGGTTGGTGCGCCGTGCGACCCGCGTTCGCCTCCGCCTCCTTGCCGCGCACGGAGGACGCCGTGCGCGAGCTGCGGGCGGAGGGGGTACGGCGGGTGGCCGTGGCCCCGTACGTGATCGCCCCCGGCCGCCTCCCCGACCGCATCGCGCGGGGCGCGCACGAGTCGGGCGCGGACGTACTGGCCGATGTACTGGGCCCCGCACCGGAGTTGGCGCGGCTGCTGGTGCGGCGGTACGAGGCGGCGAAGGCGGTCAGGGAACTGGCGTCCGTCTGATTCTCCGGGGCGGTCGGGCGGTCGTGCGAGCGGTCGGTCTGTCATCCGGGCGGTCGGCCCGTCGATCGGTCAGCTGAAGTCGAGACCACCGGTGCGGGTGCGCTTCAGCTCGAAGAAGTCCGGGTGGCGGGCGAGCACCCGGAAGCTGTCGAAGAGCCGGACGGCTTCCGCACCGCGCGGGATCGCCCGCAGGACGGGCCCGAACCAGACCGTTCCGTCGACATGGATGGTCGGCGTACCGACGTACGCGTCGGCGGCCGGGTCCTTGCCCGCGTCGTGGCTGCGGCCCACGGCCTCGTCGTACGACGGGTCGTGCGCGGCCTCCGCGAGATCGGCGGGCAGTCCCAGCTCGGCCAGGGCCTCGGCGACGACCGCGTCGAAGTCCTCGTTCTTCCGCTCGTGGATCCGGGTGCCGAGCGCGGTGTAGAGGTCACGCAGTACGCCGTCCCCCCGGCGCTGCGCGGCGGCCACGGCGACCCGCACCGGCCCGATGGACCGGTCCACCAGATCCCGGTACCAGTCGGGCAGCTCGTTGCCGGCGTTGTGCAGATAGAGGCTCATGACGTGGAAGCGCAGGTCGAGCGGTTGATGCCGCTCGACCTCCAGCATCCAGCGCGAGGTGATCCAGGCGAACGGGCAGGCGGGATCGAAGTAGAAGTCGACGGTGGTGCGGGGCTCTTGATCGCTCATACCCGCGAGGCTAGACGGCCGATGGCCCCGTCCCACGGGCCATTCGTGTGGCGATCGGGTGGGCCACTTCGCGCGGCCCCGGTACGTCGGGGAATCAGGGGGTCAGGGCGTCCAGTGCGGGTCGCGGCCGCTCGCCGCCAGTGCGCGGGCGAAGGTGCCGGCCGTCGCGGGGACCCGGACGGGATCGGCGAAGCCGTCGTACTCGCGGTACATCCCGGCGTACTCCTCCACCACGCCGAGGACGAACGCCGCCGTCTCCTCCGAGAGCCGGACGTCCTGGCCCGTGGCTCGCGCCAACTCCCAGCCGTGCAGCGCCATTTCGAGGGTCATGAGGGCGGCCACGGCGGTCGCCGGGGTCGCTCCCCCGCCCGCACCGATCTCCCCCTCCCAGACGGCCGGATCCGCCCAGGCGGTGACGGCGCGGTCCAGCGCGACCCGGTAATGCTCGGGCCATTCCGGGTCCGTCGTGAAGTCGCGCGCGGTGAGTGTCTCCGGCATCTCCGTGCGGTGGGCGCGGTGCTCCAGGCCGTGCGAGGTATAGAGCACCAGATGGTTGGCCAGGGCCCGGACGTCCCACTCCGCGCTGGGTGTGGGCGCCGTGAGGCGGTCCTTGGGGACGGCGGCCGCGATCCGGGCGGCCTCGGCCGCGCACTCCCGCATCGCCGGGTACACCGTGCTGTCGTTGTTCATGCCCCCAGCGTAGGAATCGCGCGGGACGGTGGTCTTGAAGAAAGGCGACACACCACAACCCGGTTGCGGCGCCGGCGCGGGCCCGCCTAGCCTCCGGGACCGTGACTCCCGACCTGCGTACCGAGCGCCTCGAACTGTCCCCGTACGTCCCCGCCGACGAGGACGACTTCGTCGCGCTCTTCCAGGACACCCGGGTGTCCCGCTGGATGGGCGACGGGCCGCAGAGCGAGGCCGCCGACCGGGCGCTGTTCGGGCGGGTCTTCACCGAGGTGTATCCCGCGAACCGGTTCGACGTGTGGGCCGTACGGCACGAGGGCGCGTACGCGGGGCACGCCGAGATCAAACCGTCGCCCGAGCCGTGGCTGGACGGCCACGAGCTGGTCTACGCGCTCGCGCCCGCCGTCCGGGGCCGGGGGCTCGGCCGCGAACTGGCCGCGGCGCTCACCGCGTACGGGCACGACACGCTCGGCCTGGCCGAGGTCCACGCCACCGTCGACCCCGCGAACGCGCCCTCGCTGTCACTGCTCGCGGGGCTCGGCTACACGCGTGTACGGAACGTTCCCGGGGACGACGGCGGTTCGACCAGCCTGCTCACGCACCGGCGTCGATGATCCTCAGCAGTTCGTCGACCGGCAGCGAACCCGCCGGGCGACGCTCGCGGGCGAAGGTGTTGGCGAGGCGCTGCAGGGCCTCGTTGATCGGTGTCGGCACGCCGTGCAGCCGGCCGAGGAGCGCGATCTCGCCGTTGAGGTAGTCCGACTCGATCGTGCCGGTGCCCCGGCTGAGGCTCTGCCAGGACGAGCCGCCTCCGCCCTTCGGTACGGCGTACGGGTCGAAGCTCATCCTGCTCCGGACCTCGTCCTGCTCGGCCCCGCTGACCGCGTCGACACCGGCGGCCGCGAGCACCGCGCGGCCCTCGGCGAGCGTGCGCGCGGCGAGGTCACGGGCCTCGTCGCCGACGATGCGGCCGCTGACGGCCTCCACCGCGTTGGCGAGGTTGGCGATCAGCTTGCCGTACTTCCAGCGCATCGCGTCCGGCACGACCGGCGCCAGTATCCGCGACTTCTCCAGGTCGGCGGCGATCCGGACGGCGGTCCCGTCGGTGCCGGACGGGTAGCGGCCGATATGCAGGGTGCCGGTGTACGGGGTGCCTCCGGCGGCGACCACACCCGGCTCGACATGGGTGGCGGGCAGCCAGACGCACATGGCGTACACGTGCCGGAAGCGGCGCAGGGCCAGGCGTTCGCTCTCCACCCCGTTCTGCGCGCAGACCAGCGGCAGCGTCTCGCCGGCCGTCCCGCCGCCGGCGACCGGTCGCGCGGCCCAGGCGTCCAGGGCCGCGGTGCTGTCCTGTGTCTTCACCGAGAGCAACAGGACGTCGTCCGCGCGCAGTTCGACCTCGTCGGGCCGTTCGACGACCGGCAGGCGGTGTACGTGGGTGCCGTCGGGTGTGGTGAGCCGTAGACCGTGGTCACGCAGCGCCGCGTGGTGCGCGCCGCGCGCGACGAGGACGACGTCGTGGCCGGACTCGGCGAGCCGGCCGCCGATGCTGCCGCCGACGGCACCCGCCCCGATGATGATGTAGCGCATCCCGACTCCGTTCCGTTCGACCGCGGGGTCTGATCCGTGCCGAGCATAGATCCGGCGCGGGGCGGCGGGGGGGCCGGTCACGGAGGCGCTGCCCACCGGGCACGATCGGCTGACCCCTGTACCGTGAAATACATGCCGTCCGTCGACGCGCAGAGGCGCGACTCCGAGGCGCTGTGGCGCGGACCGCAGGTCCTCGTGGGCCTGACGGTCGTCGTCCTGCTGCTGCTCCTGGCCGCCGACGCGTTCGGCGGGTCCAGGGTCCGGCTCGGCGGCATGATGCTGGCCCTGCCGGCTCTGGCGGCGGTCTTCACCGGCCCCGGGGCGGTACTGCTGATCGCCGGGACGATGCTGCCGGCCTACGTCATGTCCCTCGCCGAGAACGGGCGCCTGACCTGGGAAGACGCTCCGGTCGCTATCGCGACGGCGCTGGTCATCAGCGCGGCCTCGGTGGGCGCGGCGGCGGTGCGCGAGAAACGGGACCGCCAGCTCGCACAGTCGCGCCGAGTGACCGCCCGGACACAGCGGATACTCCTGCGCCCGCTGCCACCCCGGCTCGGTCCGATGGAGATCTCGTCCACCTATCTGGCGTCCGACGCGGAGTCCACGCTCGGCGGTGACCTCTACGCCTGTGCGATGGTCGGCGGACGGCCTCGGGTGATCGTGGGGGACGTCCAGGGCAAGGGGCTGGCAACCCTGGAAGTCGTGCTGTTCGTGCTGAACGCCTTCCGCCAGAGTGCCCGGCAGGGCGTCGCCCTGGCCGATCTGCCCGCCTTTCTCGACGACTCCGTGCGCCACGAACTGGCCCGCGCGAGAGACCTGACGGAGGAGAACGACGACGTCACGCGGGAACCTGAGACGGAGCAACGGATGCAGGAGTGCTTCGTGACCGCCGTCGTCGCCGAGGTCGTCGGCGAAGGGGACGATGTACAGCTGGTCAACTGCGGTCACCCGGCGCCGCTCCTCCTACAGGACGGCACCGTGCGGGAACTTCCGTCCCCGAAGCCGGCGCTGCCGATCGGACTGCTCGGCCTCGACGCGGACCCCGTGCACGTCGAGACCCACCCCATGGCACCGGGCGCCACCCTGCTGCTCTACACGGACGGCCTGGTCGAGGCCCGTAACGCGGCCGGTGAGTTCTATCCGCTCGCCGAACGCGTCGGCCAGTGGGCCACCCGCCCCCCGGCCGTGATGCTCGATGCCGTACAGGCCGACCTGCGCCGTCACGCCCACCTCGATGACGACGTCGCCATGGTCACCGTCCGACGGTCCACGAGCTGCGCGAACACCGCCTGACGCGGCCCCCGTTGGTACTAGGATTTCCGCATGGCTGTCATGTCGCGCCTTTCGCCGCGCCGCTGTTGTTGTCGCTGACGCCTGCTTCTCACGCCGTTTCCCGGCCATTCCCACCCGGTCTCCCCCCGTTCCTCCCCTCCTTCGAGGAGTCCCGCGATGACCCCTGCCCGTCGTTCCGTACTGAAGATGCTCGCGGCCGCACCGGTGGCCTCTGTGGCCTCGCAGGTCGTAACCGCCACGCCCGTCACCGCCGCCCCCGCCCCACCTGCCGCCCCCGGCATCGTCAAGCCCCTCCCACCCGAGCTGTTCACCATCCGCGGCACCAACGCCGAGGCCAACTTCGCCGCCCTCCGCGACACCGGCCCCCATACGCCCGTGGAGCGCTTCTTCGTCCGCAACCACACGTCGACCCCCGTCCTGGACAAGAGTGCCTGGACCCTGACGGTGTGGGGCAGCGGCCTCAGCGGCGGCCCGGCCCGTTTCACGTACGACCAGCTCCGCCGGCTTCCCTCCGTCACCCGTGACGTGGCAGTCGAGTGCGCCGGCAACGGCCGCAGCTTCTACACCTCCCAGCAGGGCGACGCCGCCTCCGGCACCGCCTGGACGCTCGGCGCGATCGGTGTCGCCCGGTGGCGCGGCGTGCGGCTCTCCGACGTGCTGCGCCGCGCCGGGATCGGCGGGCACGCGGTCGACGTGATGCCGCGCGGGCTCGACGCCGACTACGTCACCGAGGGCGTCAACCTGGGCCGGGTGCGCCGCCCGCTGCCGGTGGCGAAGGCGCTGGACGACGTGATCCTGGCGTACGAGATGAACGGCGAGCCGCTGCCGTACGACCACGGGTATCCGGTCCGGGTCGTCGTGCCGTCCTGGGTGGGGATCGCGTCCATCAAGTGGGTCGGTGACATCGAGGTGAGCGCCGAGCCGCTGAGTTCGCCCTGGAACACCGACTTCTACCGGCTGTTCGGCCCCTCCTACCCGCCCGGGGGCAGTGCCCCGCTGACCCGGCAGACCATCAAGTCCGGCTTCGAACTCGCCCCGGACACCGTGCTGGCCGCCGGGCGCACCCACCGGCTGACCGGCCGCGCCTGGTCGGGCCACGCGCCCGTGCGTCAGGTCGAGTTCAGCACCGACGGCGGGGCGCGCTGGCAGCGGGCGCGGTTGCGGGACACTCCGCGCCGTAACAACTGGGTGCGCTGGTACGCCCCTTGGCGACCGCAGGCCAAGGGGCAGACCCATCTCCTCGCGCGCGCCACCGATCTGGCGGGGAACACCCAGCCCGAACGCTCCGTGCCCAACACGCAGGGCTACCTCTTCGACGCGGTGATCAGGGTCCCGGTCACGGTGAACTGACGCCTGGCTTTGTCCGGTTCCGTACCGGGTTCTGTGTCAGGCGTATAGCGGCGGTACGAAGCCATTGTTGCCGTATCGCATATTCGAACCGGGCCTCTTGCCCATGGCTTCGTACCGCCACTAGCTTCACGAACATGTCCAAATCCCAGCGGTTGAGCAAACGACGCGCGGTCGATCTCATGCGCGTCGCGACCGCGCTCTGTAGCTGACCTCACCGCCCCGTGCCGTGAAGGTCCCAGCAATTCAGAGAACCCGGGAACAGACATGTCCAGAGCACTCCGTGCTGCCCTGCTCGCCTCCGTTCTGATCAGCTCGGCCGTGCTCACCGGCTGCGCCGACAACACCACGACCACCACCGCGTCCTCGAAGGACCTCTCCGACGTCGAGATACCGGAGACGGTGGATCCGGACACCGAGATCACCATCGGCAGTCCGGAGATCCAGGTCGCGCTCAAGCTCTCCGGACAGATCGACAAACTCCCCTTCAAGGTGAAGTGGGCGAATCTCAGCGGCGGTCCGCAGTGCTCCGAGGCATTCCGGGCCAATTCCCTGGACGTGTGCTCGGCGGCCGAGATCCCGTCCATCCACGCGCACTGGACCGGGCTCGACACCAAGCTGGTCGCCGCGGCGTTCCGTACGGACCCGATCAAGAACCCGATTTACGAGCTGGGCATCGCGCCGGGCGCCGGCATCGACACCCTCGCGGATCTGCGCGGCAAGCGGATCGCGTACAGCCCCGGCCAGGCCCAGGGCGCGCTCGTCCTGCGCATCCTGGCCAAGGCCGGGCTCACCAAGGAAGACGTGAAGCTGGTCGAGCTGCCGAGCACCGGCGACGTCTATCCGACCGCGCTCGGCGGCAAGCAGGTCGACGCGGCTCCGCTCGGCGGGGTCAACATCAAGCGCTATCCGGCGAAGTACGGCAAGGACGGCGGCAAGACGATCCCGCACGGGCTGCGGGACGACCCCAGCCATCTCTGGGTGCCGACGGAGTCGGTGAGTGACCCTCAGAAGGCCGCCGCCATCCGGGAGTTCGTCACGTACTGGGCCAAGGCCGAGGTCTGGATCGACACCCATCCCGAGGAGTGGATCGAGGGCTACTACGTGAAGGACCAGGGACTGTCGCGCCAGGACGGCGAATATCTGGTCAAGACCGGCGGTCACCCGGCCATTCCGGGTGACTGGACGGAGACCATCGCGAATCAGCAGAAGACGGTCGACCTGCTGTCGAAGGAGACGGACAAGAAGTCGTTCGACGCGAAGATCCTCTTCGACCGGCGCTTCGAGAAGGTCGGGGCCGAAGCCATCGCGGGCACGGGAGCGGACACCTCCGACACCGGGGCCAAGACGGGAGCCGGATCATGAGCACCGAAGCAGCCGAGGAAGTCACCCTGTCCAAGGCCGAGTTGACGGTGGCCGACACGCGACCGGACACCGGCGCGGACCCGGAGCCGGGGCGGGCGCCGCAGCCCGCGGACACCTCCCGCAAGGCACGCGGCTCGCGCGCCGCCCGGCGGCTCGGGCCGCGCCGCCGACTCGGTCTGGGGCGTCCCGTCCCGTACGGCTGGGCACTGGGCCCGCTGCTGCTGCTCGCCGTCTGGGCGGCGGGCTCCGCCACCGGCCTCATCGACGCCCGCAATCTCTCGGCCCCCTGGACGGTGGTGACGACGACGGGCGATCTGATCGAGAACGGCCGGCTGCAGTCGAATCTCGCCACCTCGGCCCAACGCGCCGCGCTCGGGCTGCTGTTCGGTGTTCTGGCGGGTCTGATCCTGGCTCTCGTGTCGGGGCTCAGCAGGATCGCCGAGGGGGTGATCGACGGCCCGGTGCAGATCAAGCGGGCCATCCCGTCCCTCGCGCTGATCCCGCTGCTGATCCTGTGGTTCGGCATCGGCGAGTCCATGAAGGTCATCACGATCGCCCTGGGCGTCTTCGTGCCCGTCTACATCCACACGCACAACGGACTGCGCACCATCGACAACCGCTATGTGGAGCTGGCCGAGACGGTGCGGCTGAGCCGTACGGCGTTCCTGCGCCATGTCGTCCTGCCCGGCGCGCTGCCCGGATTCCTGCTGGGCATGCGGTTCGCCGTGACCGGTGCCTGGCTGGCCCTGGTCGTGGTCGAACAGGTCAACGCCACCAGCGGGATCGGCTACATGATGGAGCTGGCCCGGACGTACGGGCAGACCGACGTCATCATCGTCGGTCTGGTCGTGTACGGGCTCCTCGGGCTGCTCTCGGACGCGCTGGTACGTCTCGTCGAACGGAGGACGCTGTCATGGCGACGCACACTGGCGGGCTGACCGCCGACGCCCCCACCACGGGGACCGGCACCGTACAGATCAGGAATCTCATCCGGTCCTTCGGCGACCGGAACGTCCTCGACCAGCTCGATCTCGACGTCGGCGCCGGGGAGTTCGTCGCGCTGCTGGGCCGCAGCGGCTCCGGCAAGAGCACGCTGCTGCGCGCGCTCGCCGGTCTCGACCACGACGTCACGGGCACCGGCGAACTCAGCTCCCCCGAGCCGGTCTCCGTCGTGTTCCAGGACGCCCGGCTGCTGCCCTGGAAGCGGGTGCTCGACAACGTCGTCCTCGGCCTCGACGGGCCCGATCCGGTGGAGCGCGGCCGGGCGGCTCTCGCCGAAGTCGGCCTGGAGGGACGGGAGAAGGCGTGGCCCGTCGAGCTGTCCGGCGGTGAGCAGCAGCGCGTGTCGCTGGCCCGCTCGCTCGTACGTGAGCCGGGACTGCTCCTCGCCGACGAGCCGTTCGGGGCGCTGGACGCGCTGACCCGTATCCGGATGCACGTCCTGCTGCGCCGGCTGTGCGCCAAGCACCGCCCGGCGGTCCTGCTCGTGACGCACGACGTGGACGAGGCGATCGTCCTCGCGGACCGCGTGGTCGTCCTGGCGGAGGGGCGCATCGGCGCGGACATCCCCGTGCAGCTGCCCGCGCCGCGCGCCCACGGCAGCGCCGCGTACGCCGCGCTGCGCGAGCGGCTGCTGGCGGAGCTGGGCGTCGACAGCTAACGCGGCGGCTGGGCCGGTCGACCGAGTTGCGCGGCCCGCGGGCCGCGCTTGTCCTCAATCGCCGGACGGGCTGAACAGGGTCATCGCCGCGCCCACTCCTCGGCCAGCAGTTCGTAGCTGTGGACCCGGTCCGCGTGGTCGTGGGTGATCGTGGTGATGAGAAGTTCGTCGGCCCCCGTGGCGTCGCGCAGGACCTCCAACTGGTCCGCGACGCTCTCGGGTGAGCCGACGAACTGCGTTTCCGTCCGGTCGGCGACCAACTCCCGGTCCGCCGCGCTCCAGCGGTGCGCGCGGGCCTCCTCGGGTGTGGGGAACTGGATCGCGCCCTCGCCGCTGCGGATGCTGCGCACCCAGAGGCCGTAGCCGGTGGCCAGTTCGCGTGCGGTGGCGTCGTCCTCGGCGACGACGACGTCCGCCGAGACGCTGACGTAGGGCCGGTCCAGCTCGGCGGACGGCTTGAACGCGGCCCGGTACCCCTCGGCGGCCTCCAGCACGGTCGCCGGGCTGACGTGGTAATTCGCCGCGAACCGGAGGCCGTTGGCCCCGCCGACCTGTGCGCTGATACCGGCGCTGCTGCCCAGGATCCACACCTGGAGGTCGGCTCCCTCCCCCGGCACGATGTGCGCCTCGACGCCGCCTTCGGTGGCGTAGGTGCCCGCCAGCAGGGCGAGGATGTCGGCGATCTGCTCGTCGTACGGCTGCGATTCGGCGCCCGGCTGCTGGAGCAGTTTCCGGTGCAGGGCGAAGCGCGGGGAGCGCAGCAGGTTCGCGACGGAGAACCGGGCGGGGATACGCAGCCCGTTCGGTGTGCGGCCGTCCACGACGGGGGTCACCTGCTCCGGCACGGGCGCGGGCGTCGTCGGCTCCGCCCTGCCGCCGGACCGGCCGAGTCCGAGGTCGAACCGGCCGGGGTGCAGCGCGTCGAGCAGCCCGAACTCCTCCACGGTGGACAGGGCGGTGCGGTGGCCGAGTTGTACGGCTCCGGAGCCGAGCCGGATGGTGGAGGTGGCGGCGGCGGTGAGCGCGAGCACGACCGCCGGGGAGGTGCCCGCGACGCCGGGGTTGAGGTGGTGCTCGGCGAACCAGTACCGCGTGTAGCCGAGCCGTTCGGTCCGCTGGGCGAGGTCGACGCTGTTGCACAGGGCCTGGCCGGGGGTGGACCCGGACGGCACCGGCACGAGGTCCAGGACGGCGAGGGGGGTACGGGCGGTGGTGGCCACGGTGGTGCTCCTTGTCAGTGGGCGGCGGACTGGCCGGCGGTCACGGGGGTGCGCAGGCCGAGGTGGTCGCGCAGGGTGTCGCCCTCGTACTCGGTACGGAACACGCCCCGCTCCTGGAGCAGCGGCACCACCGTGTCGGCGAACTCGTCGAGCCCGCCCGGTGTCAGATGGGGCGTCAGGATGAACCCGTCGCTCGCATCGGCCTGTACGAAGTCGTCGAGCGCGGCCGCCACCGTCGCCGGGGAGCCGATAAAGGTCTGACGGCCCGTCACTTCGATGATGAGGTCCCGGATCGAGAGCTTCTTCTCGTCGGCCAGGGCGCGCCAGCGCGCGGCGGTGGCGAGCGGGTCGCGGTGCATCCGTACGCTCGCCCGTCCCCGCGCGACGGTGTTCTCGCCGGGAACGGGGTCGACGGTGGGCAGCGGCCCGTCGGGGTCGTAGGAGCTGAGGTCGCGGTTCCACAGCTGTTCGAGGAGCCGGATCGCGGTCTGGCCACTCACCTGCTGCCGGCGGATCACGGCCGCCTTCTCCTTGGCGTCGGCGTCGGTGTCGCCGAGGGCGAAGGTGACGCCGGGCAGGATCTTCAGCTCGTCGGGGGAACGGCCGTACCGGGCGAGGCGGCCCTTGACGTCGGCGTAGAAGGCTTGCCCGGACTCGAACGTGCCGTGCCGGGTGAAGATCGCGTCGGCCGCCGACGCCGCGAACTCCCGGCCCTCGTCGGAGTCGCCCGCCTGGAAGATGACCGGCCGGCCCTGCGGTCCGCGCGGCACGTTGAAGTGGCCGCTGATGTCGAACTGCCGTACGTGGTGGTCGAAGCCGCCAGGGTCCGGGTGGGCGAGGAAGAGACCGGACTCCTTGTCGGCGACGATCTCGTCGCCGTGCCAGGAGTCGAACAACTCCCAGGCCGCCGCGAGGAATTGCTTGGCGCGCTCGTAGCGGTCCTCCTGTGCGAGATAGCCGCCGCGCCGGAAGTTCTGGCCGGTGAACTCGTCCCACGAGGTGACGACGTTCCACGCGGCGCGCCCCGCCGAGAGATGGTCGAGCGAGGCGAACTGCCGTGCCACTTCGTAGGGTTCGTTGAAGGTGGAGTTGACCGTGCCGGCGAGGCCCAGCTTCTCGGTGACGGCGGCCAGCGCGCTCAGGACGGTGAACGTGTCGGGCCGGCCGACGACGTCCAGGTCGTAGATCTCCCCGTTCTGCTCGCGCAGCCGCAGGCCCTCCGCCAGGAAGAGGAAGTCGAACTTCGCGCGCTCGGCGGTCCTGGCGAAGTGGGTGAAGGAGCTGAAGTCGATCTGACTGCCCGCGGCCGGGTCGCTCCATACGGTGCTGTTGTTGACGCCGGGGAAGTGGGCGGCGAGATGGATCTGCTTGACGGGCTTACTCATGAGAATGAGGTCCTTCGAGTCGTCAGGAGTCAGGTGACGCGGGGCGGGGCGCGCGCTCAGGCCGCGGCGTACCGGCCGGCCGGGCGCGGCAGGCCGAGCAGCCCGCGCAGGGTGTCCGCCTCGTAGGCCGTACGGAAGACGCCCCGGCGCCGCAGTTCGGGCGCCAGCCCGCGGGTGATCCGCTCCAGGTCGTGCGGCAGCGCGGCGGGCCGCAGCCGGAAGCCGGTGAGCCCGGCCTCCTGTCCCTCCTGGAGGAGGTCGGCCAGCTCGGCGGGGGTGCCGGTGAAGACGGGGGCGTCACTCGTGTACGCGGCGCCCGCCCGCTCGTCCAGGCGGGCCCGGCGGTCGGCCGCCGCCCCCGGGACGTCGTCCAGATACACGAGGAGGTCGCCGAAGATGTGCGCCGTCCCGTCGGGGCGGCCCGCCGCCGACCGGGCGTCGTGGATCCGGGCGACGATCGCGCGGGCGTCGTCGGCGTCGCGCGGCGTGACGAACCCGATCTCGGCGGAGGAGGCGACCAGTTCGTACGGCACGGTGTCGTGCGCCAGCGCGGCGACGGGCGGCCGGCCCTGCGGCGGTCGCGGGGTGATGGAGGGGCCCTTGACGCTGAACTCGGTGCCCTCGAAGTCGATGTAGTGGAGTTTGGCGCGGTCGATGAAGCGGCCGGTGGCGACATCGCGGATCTCCGCGTCGTCCTCCCAGCTGTCCCAGAGCCGCTTCAGCACCTCGACGTAGTCGCGCGCCTCGGCGAACAGTTCCCCGATCGCGGCGGGCGTGATGGGTCCGGCGGGCGCGGTACGGCGTCCGACGTGCGCGAACTCGTCGGCGCGGCCGGAGACCCTGACCCGTATCCCGGCCCGTCCGCGGCTCACATGGTCGAGCGTGGCGATCGCCTTCGACAGATGGAACGGCTCGGTGTGGGTGACGAGCGCGGTCGGGACGAGCCCGATGTGCCGGGTCGGTGGTGCCACCCGGGCGGCGATCAGTACGGCGTCGAGCCGGCCGCGTACGAGGTCGGTGCGGCCGTCCGGTCCGTCGGGGTGGGACGACTGGAGGCTGAGGGAGTCCTCGAAGGTAACGAAGTCCAGCAGACCGCGCTCGGCCTCGGCCACCAGATCGGTCCAGTAGCGGGCGGTGAACAGTTCGGCGGGCCGGGCGGCGGGCTCGCGCCAGGCGGCGGGGTGCCAGCCCGCGCCGTCGAGAGCGACGGCGAGATGGAGGGGCGGAGGGGACAGGGGCATGGGAGGTACCGCTTCCTGCTGTCCGGGAGTACGGGAACTCGGCGGGATGGACACGCGCGCCGGACAGTCGTCACCCCCGGAACGGACAGCGGGGGTGGTGCGTCAGAGGGCGGTGCGCGGTGGGGCCGTGTGCCGCGGGGCGGCGTCGCCGTACGCCGGACAGAGCGCGCCGGCGACGCGCAGCAGGTCGATGTGGCGCCGGGAGTACATGCCGTCACGGTAACTCCGCACCCCCGTCCACGACAATGCCGCCCCTGAACCGGCCGAGGGGGCCCGGGTCAGGGGTGGCTCAGGGGTGACTCAGGGCTCTTCCGGCGTGAAGACCGTGCCCTGGTGGAAGTAGAGGAGCCAGTTGCCGCCGGTCAGCATCCACAGGGAGCTCCGGTGGGCCCAGACCCCCTTGTACTCGGTGTCGAAGGTCAGCAGCACCAGATGCGGGGCCAGTTCGACACCCCGCATCCCGGTCGTCGTGACGGGCCGGGCGGCGGGCGCGTCGTGCGAGGTGAGCGCCACGATGATGGAGTGGCGGTCCCAGTGCCTGCCCGACGAGCCGAACTCGGTGAACTCGGGGTGCAGCAGTTCCCCGATCAGCTCGGCCGACGAACGGACGGCCGGGTCGAGGAGGCGCAGTTCGGCCTCGATGGCGGCGACGACCGCGGGCGACTCAGTCATGGGTCAGTTCCACCAGCTTCACGACGGTGTTCCAGTTGCGGGAGGTGGCGATCAGGCCCTTGTACACGCGGGGCCTGGACAGCGCCTCGGCGAGTCTGGAGCGGCCGAGGCCGTCGGGGGCGTACAGATACAGCGCCCGGTCGCCGAGGCGGAACTCCTCGGGGCGGTACGACTCCTGGTCGACGGCGGCGAAGCGTTCGGGGGCCACCGCCTCGGAGAAGTACGTGACATGGAGCTGTTTGCCCTGGAGCGAGGCGGCGGGGAAGGGGCAGTCGTCGGCGACGGCCTTCAGATAGGCGGCGTCGCGCACCAGGCACTCGACGGGGAAGCCGAACCTCTCGTGGATGGCGTCGCCGAGCGCGGCGGCGAGTGTGGACTCGTCGGCGCCGGTGGTGTCGGTGAAGACGGCGTTGCCGCTCTGGAGGTATGTCGCGACGCCGCCGTGGCCGAGGCCGGTGAGCACCTCGCGCAGCGCGGCCATCGGGACCTTCCGGCTCCCGCCGACATTGATTCCGCGCAGCAGTGCCCCGTACCTGGTCGTCGTCATGGGGTCCACGATAGGTCGACGGGCGGCCGGGACCGCTCCGGCATGCGGAAGGCGGCCGCCGCGCCCCGTGGGGGAGAGCGCGACGACCGCCGGTCCTGTGCTGTGTGTGCTGCGCCGTGCCGCTCGGCCGCCTGCTACTCGACGATCTTCAGCAGCTTGTTCGGGGTGCTCGCGTCGGCGTCGGTGATGGCGTCGGGCGTGGCACCGTCCGTGAGGGCGGTGGCGACGTCGGCCGGTGCGGCGTCGGGGTGTCCGGCGAGGTACACCGCCGCGGCGCCGACGACGTGGGGGGTCGCCATCGACGTACCGGAGATGGTGTTCGTGCCGGTGTCGCTGTCGTTCCACGTCGACGTGATGTCGGAGCCCGGGGCGTAGATGTCCACGATCGGGCCGTAGTTGGAGAAGTACGACTGCGTGTCGTCCACCGCGGACGAGGCGACCGTGATGGCTTCCTCGACGCGTGCCGGGGAGGTCGTGCTCGCGTCGCCGCTGTCGTTGCCCGCCGCGACGCCGAAGGTGACGCCGGAGGCGATGGCCGCGCGGACGGCCTCGTCGAGGGCGGGGTCGGCGCCGCCGCCGAGGCTCATGTTGGCGACGGACGGGCCGGTGTGGTTCGCGGTGACCCAGTCGATGCCGGCGACGACCTGCTCGGTGGTGCCGTTGCCCGTGTCGTCGAGGACCCGGACGGCCACGATCTTCGCCTTCTTGGCGACGCCGTGGGCCGCGCCAGCGACGGTGCCGGCGACATGCGTGCCGTGGCCGTTGCCGTCGTCGGCGCTCTCGTCGTTGTCGACCGCGTCGTAGCCGAGCGACGCCCGGCCCTCGAAGTCGGCGTGGCTGACGCGGACTCCGGTGTCGATGATGTACGCCGTGACGCCCTCGCCCGCGCTGTCCGGGTAGGTGTAGGCGTTGTCACCGGCGGTCGCGGTCTGGTCGATCCGGTCCAGGCCCCAGGACGGCGGGCTGTCCTGGGTGGCGCTGATCGAGAACTTCTTGTTCTGGACGACCTTGGAGACGGCCGGGTCGGCGGCGAGGCGCTTGGCCTCGGTCTCCGAAAGCCCGCTGGCCGAGAAGCCGTTGACGGCGGACTTGTAGGTGCGGTTGAGCTTGCCGCCGTACTCCGCGGCGAGGTCCTTCTTGTCCGCCTTCTGGTCCAGCATCACGATGTAGCTGCCCGCGACCGCGCCCTTGGCGTCGGCCCCGTAGACCGTGCCGAGGGGGGTGGCCGCCCCCGCCGTGGGGGAGGTGAAGGCGGTGATACCGGCCACGGCTGCCACTGCGGTTATCGCCGCGGTGAGTCTCATCCGGGTGGCGCGCTTATGAGTTGTCATGAAGAGGGTTCTCCTCGTGAGCATTTGTGGGGGGATGGCTCGCCGGACGAAGAACTTCCGGCGGGCTGATTCGAAACCTTGGCCGATTGTCGCGCTCAGATCAAGACCTTCAGGCTGCTGTGACTTAGAAAACAACGTTTCTTAATACGAAATCGGCCATCCGTACGCAACTCGGACCGCGCGCGCGATCTCCGTCCGTGGCGCGTTAGTTGTAAGGGGCTTCGATCCCTCTTGTCAGGGATGTGCCCACCCCATGAGGAGGAGATTCCACGCCCTCCGGGTCACCGGGGAGCAGGAGGAGAAGGCTGGAATCCGACCATAAATTCGAGAAGGAGACCGCGGCGCACGGCCGCTCTCAGGCCCGAGGGGACGGACCGGCGATGGGGACGACAGAGAGACGACGACGGGGACGACGGGACCGCGGTACGCCGTCGGGAACGGGTCCGGGGGCGGGAACGGGGACGCCTCCGGGGGCGGTGTCCGCGCCGCGTGGGATCGCGGCGCGCGCCGGTGTCTGGAGCGCACGGCACCGGTGGACGGCGGTCACCGTCTGGGTGCTGTTCGTCGTACTCGCCATGGGACTTGGGTCGGCGGCGGGCACCGTCGAGGTCAAGGACAGCGAGCAGATGTCCGGCGAGATCAGCCAGGCCGAACGGATCATCGAGGACGGGGGTCTCGATGAACCGGTGAGCGAGTCGGTTCTCATCCAGGGTGTCGACTCGTCAACGTCCGCCACCGACAAGGAGTTCCGCGCCGGGGTCGCCGCGGTCATGGCGGCGGTCGAGCGTACGGGCGAGGTCGCCGACGTCACCTCGCCGTACGACACGAAGACCATCTCGAAGGACGGGCGCAGCGCGCTGGTGCAGTTCAACATGCGCGGCGATCCGGGGACTTCGAGCGAGCGCGTCGAGCCGGTGCTCAAGGCCGTCGAGGGCGTGCAGGAACAGCACAAGGACACGCTGCGCATCGCGGAGCTGGGCGGCGCCAGCATGAACAAGACCTTCGACGAGGCGTTCGGGGACGACTTCAAGCAGGCGGAGATCTCCGCCGTGCCGGTCGCGCTGGGGATTCTGCTGATCGCCTTCGGCGCCCTGGTCGCCGCTCTGCTGCCGGTCGCCCTCGCGCTGACCGCCATCATGGCGACGATGGGTCTCATGGGCGTGGTCAGCCATGTCATGCCGATGACCGACACGGCCAACTCGGTGATGCTGCTGGTCGGTCTGGCGGTCGGCGTCGACTACTGCCTGTTCTATCTGCGGCGTGAGCGCGAGGAGCGCGAGGCCGGGCGCGACGCCGCGACGGCGCTGCGGATCGCGGCGGCGACGAGCGGCCGGGCCGTCATCGTGTCCGGTGTGACGGTCTGTGTCGCCATGGCGGGCATGCTCTTCACGGGGCTGGCCGAGTTCAAGGCGATGGGTCTCGCGTCGCTGATGGTGGTCGCGGTGGCGATGGTCGGTTCGGTGACCGTGCTGCCCGCGCTGCTGTCACTGCTCGGTGAGCGGGTGGAGCGGGGCCGGGTGCCCTTCCTGAACCGCCTCAAGCAGTCGAAGAAGCAGCGCGCCGCCACCGCGGCGGGCGCCGGTGGCGGCGGGACCGGTGAGAGCCGGTTCTGGCGCGCGGTACTCGGCCGCGTACTGCGCCGGCCGAAGCTGTCGCTGGTGGTCGCCGCGGGCGCGCTCGTCGCGATCGCCCTGCCCGCCGTCGGCATGCAGACGCAGAACTTCACGCTGGACCAGGAGTTCGGCGACTCGCTGCCCATCGTCCAGACGTACGAGCGGGTCAACGAGGCGTTCCCGGGAGGCGCCGAACCGGCCGAGGTCGTGGTGCGGGCGGACGACATCAACGCCGCGCCCGTACGGCAGGCGCTCGCCGACTTCCGTGCCCAGGCGGTGAGTTCGGGCGCCTCGCAGGGGCCTGTCGAGATCGTCACGCACGACGCCCAGAACATCGCGATCATCGACGTGCCGCTGGTCGGCGGCTCGGACCAGAACCGGGCCGAGAAGAGTCTGGCGCTGCTGCGGGACACCGTACGGCCGGACACACTGGGCGCGGTCGACGGCGTCGAGGCGCCGATCTCCGGTCAGGTCGCCGGGTCGAAGGACTTCAACGACCAGCTCGTCGGGGCCGTGGCGCCCGTCTTCGCCTTCGTCGTGATCTTCGCCTTCGTACTGATGCTGCTCTGCTTCAGGTCACTGACGATCGCGGTGACGTCGATCGTGCTGAACCTGCTGTCGGTCGGCGCCGCCTACGGCATCCTCACCATCGTCTTCCAGCACGGCTGGGGCGCCTCGCTGGTCGGCGCCGAAGGCGTCGGGGCGATCATCTCCTGGCTGCCGCTGTTCCTCTTCGTGATCCTGTTCGGGCTGTCGATGGACTACCACGTCTTCGTGGTGTCCCGGATCCGCGAGGCGCGGCTGCAGGGACGTACCACCCGTGAGGCGATCACCCACGGCGTGGTGACCACGGCCGGGGTGGTGACGAGCGCGGCGGTGATCATGGTCGCCGTGTTCGCCATCTTCGGGACGCTGTCGATGCAGTCGATGAAGCAGATGGGCGTCGGTCTGGCGGCGGCGGTGCTGATCGACGCGACGATCATCCGGGGTGTGCTGCTCCCGGCGATCATGGCGCTGCTGGACGAGCGGAACTGGTACTTCCCCCGCTGGCTGCGGTGGCTGCCCGACCTGACGCACGACGAGTCGGTGGTCGCGGAGCTGGAGTCCGGACCCGAGTCCGGACCCGAGTCCGGGCCCGAGTCGGAGTCCGCGTCCGGCGGCGAGGACCACAGGAAGGCGGGCGAACAGCCCGATCCCGTACGGGTCTGACGCACCAGCCCCCGCACGGACGTCCCGTACACAGCGCGCCGTACGCCCGACCGGTCTCCCGGCCGGGCGTACGGCGCGCTGTGTCGTACCTCAGGAGCCGGACCGCGCGTCAGGAGCCGGTCGTCGGCAGCGCGGCCTCGATGATGTCGGCCGCCTGGCGCGTGCCGCCCTCCTTCGCCATGTCCCGCTTGATCTCCTCGCCCCTGCGGGCGACTTCGGGGTCCGCCACGAGCGCGGTGACCGCCTCCCGCAGCGCCTCGGCCGTCGCCTCCTCCATGGGAAGCTGCCGGGCGACGCCGAGCGAGACGAGCGTGTCGGCGTTGCCGAACTGGTCGACGGCCAGCGGTACGGCGACCATCGGCGTGCCGGTCGCGAGCCCTTCCTGACTGCCGCCCGCGCCCGCGTGGGTGATGAACGCGTCGGCCTCCTTAAGGATGGCGAGTTGGGGCACCCAGGAGTGCACCTCGATGTTGTCGGGGATCTCGCCCAGTTCGGACGGATCGACGAACTTGCCGATCTGAAGGACGACATGCCAGCCGGGCAGTGCGCCGAACGCCTGGACGCAGGCCCGGTAGAAGTCGGGCTGCTTGGTGTTCGCCGAGCCGAGCGAGACCAGCAGCACCTTCTCCGCCCCGGCCGGCCGCGCCCACTCCCCCTGGTCGGCCCGCTCCCCCTGGCACGCGCCGACGAAGGTGTAGACGGACTCGTCCACCCGGTCGGCGAACAGTTGGAGTGCCTTCGGGATCAGCACGATCGCGCGATCGGGATGGACGACGAACCGGCTCAGGGGCAGGTTCATGTCGTTCTCGTCCAGCCACGCCTGGAAGCGGGCGACGTAGGCCCGGCCGCGTTCGGACTCGGCGAGCTGGGCGTTCTGAGGAGCGGCGACCTCCTCGTCGTATCCCTCCCAGGCGACCATGTTCGGTGAGAGCTGGAGATACGGGACGCCCCACCGGTGAGCCAGGATCGGCGCCGGGTAGGACGTGATGTCGCCGATGACGAGATCGGGACGGTCGCATCCGAACAACTCGGCCAGCTGGGGCAGCGACTGCGTCCCGTCGTGGAGGAAGGGCTCCAAGTTGTCGATCAGCTCGGTGCCCCAGGCGTCGGGGTCGTCGTCCATCGGCAGGGTGGAGGTGTAGATCACCGGCTCGGCGCCGGTGACGGCGACCTTCTCGGCGAAGGCGGCGGGAATCGCGTAGCTGACGCGATGCCCACGGGCGACGAGTTCCCGGATGACTTCGAGGCTCGGGTTCACGTGCCCGTGGGCGGCGATGGAGAACATGGCGATATGGGCACGCTGTGGTGAGGTCATGCCCCCACCGTAACATCAAACGAGACGAGACGTCTCGTTCAGTTCTGAATGCAGGGTCAGCCACGCCCGTGGCGGCACGAACGCGACGATCTCGGCGCGGTCGACGCGCGCCGTGTCGAATGCCGCGTCGAGCCGTCGGCGCGGGTGGCCGGCCCGGCGCAGCGACGTGTACAGCGACCCGCCGACCCCGGAGAAGCCCACCTCCACCAGCCGCCGGTAGTCGGCGAGTTGGCCGGCCGGCAGCAGCGGGCGCGGGCGCCGCTCGACGCGCAGGATGCCCGCGTCCACGCGCGGAACCGGACGGAACTCCCGGCGCCCGATCCGGCCGAGCAGCCGCCAGTCGACGTGCGGCCAGGTCTCCACCGTCCGCAGCGACCAGCGCCCGAAGTCGCCGGTGCGCCTGCGGGCGTATTCGAGCTGCGTGATGAGCGTGGCGTCGGTCAGGGCGGGCGCGCGCAGACACCAGTCGACGATGTCGGCGGTACGCGAGAAGGGCACGTTGCCGACGACGGCGAAGGGTTCGCGGGGCGGGGGTACGGCGACGAAGTCCCGCTCGTACACCCGTACATGGGGTGTGGCGGCGAGGGTGGAGCGGAGTTCCGGGACGAGCCCGGGGTCGATCTCGTACGCGCGCAACTCGCGGCAGTGCGGTGCGAGCGCGGTGGTCAACGCGCCTTTCCCGGGGCCGACCTCGAGCAGCAGCCCGGCGGGGTCGGGGCGGGCCGCGTGTACGAAGCGGGCGACGGTGGCGGGGTCGACGAGGAAGTTCTGCGAGAGCGTGCGGGATCGGTGCTGCTGCCGGCTGCGGGCCATGGCCTGCGTCCTGTCTCCTGAAAGGGCTTCGTGGGCAGACGAAGGCCCTGACCGGAGCAGGGTGGAGCGGCGCACCGATCACAGATCGGTGCGCGGGGGGACGTCGCGTGTCAGCGGTCGAGGATCCCCGGTCCGGTCAGGGCGCCGGGGGCGCGCCGCAGCCGGGTGAAGGCGGCGACGGAACCCCGGAAGGAGCCGGTCTCTACGATCGCCATGAAGTTGCTACCCATGCCCCGGACGCTAGACGAGCCGGATCGTCTCGCACAACCGGAATTACTTCCCGCCGGAAACGCGGCGGAACGCGGAGATCGGTCCGTAGGCTCCGACCTGGCTGTGAGTCGTCCACCAGGGACGTACGAGGTACGAGGAGAGGAGCGGTCATGGGACTGCCCGTGGTGCATTTCGAGATCGTCGGCGCCGACCCCGCGAAGTTGCGCGCCTTCTACGGAGAGCTGTTCGGCTGGGACTTCGACCTGGGGGACGCGAGCACGCCGGTGGTGTCGCAGGCGGGCGAGTACGGCTTCGTGCACGGTGGCGCGAACCCCGTGCCGGGTGAGGCCACGGACGGAACCGTGCCCAGCATGAACGGCGGGGTCGCCGGCGGGGCGGGCTTCCGGCCGCGGGTTCTCTTCTACATCGGCGTCCCCGATGTGGAGGCCGCGCTCCGGAAGGCGGAGGCGCTCGGCGGGACCCGCCGGATGGGCCCCGAACCCGCGGACCCCGCGCCCGGCACCCTGGTGGTCGGGCACTTCGCCGACCCCGAGGGCAATGTCGTCGGGGTCGCCGGTTCGGCCTGAGCGACGGCCGGGCGGCCGGGGGTCGGCGCCCACCGACCGCCGCCTGACCGCCCGGCCGCCCGGCCCGGATCAGCCCGGATCAGCGCTGATAGCGGGCCAGCACCAGATTGCCGTCCTTCACCAGCCGTTTCTCCAGTTCGGCGCGGTCGATCGAGCCGCTGTAGTACTCCTGGAGCGCGGGCGTCGCGACCTTGTCCTTCCACTCCGGATAGCCGCGTACCGACTGCGCGGGCGCCGGCAGCAGCTCGCGCGCGAGCGCGGCGCCCGTCGACCAGCCGTCCTTCTCGGTGCGCAGGGACGGGTCGGCGAGCGCCGCCGTACCCGTGGGCAGCATCCAGTCGCCCCGGGCGAGGCGGACCATGTTCTCGGGCTGGAGCAGGAAGTCGATGAAGGCGACGGCCTCTTCCTTGTGCCGTGTGTCCTCGGAGACCGACAGGGTCTGCGGGCTGACGCCCTGCGTCGCGCCGTCGGCTCCGGCGGGCGACGGCAGCACCGTCCACTCGAAGCCCTTCGGCGCCTGCTGGATGATCTGCTGACGGTACGAGAAACCGAGCGGCACCATCGCGTACTTCTTCCCGAAGAACCCCGGCAGCGTGTCCGAACCGCCCATGCCGAGCGTGGCACCCGACGCGCTGCCGTCGTTGTTGACCTGGTCGTGGATGACGGCGGGAACCTCGGCGTCGGCCTCGGTGTACAGAATCGTCACCTTGTCGTCCGCGCCCCGGTGGAAGAGCTGCCCGCCGGTGGACCGGCTGAGGTTGAGCGTCGCGGAGACCGGGTCCTTGAGCGGCCAGGCCACCCCGTACTCCGCCTGCCCCGCCCCCGGCTTCCGCCCCTCTCCCGCCGTGAGTTCCTTGGCGGCCGCCCTGAACTCGGCCCAGCTCCACGGCTTCTCGACGGTCGGGATCCGGACGTCGGAGGCTTCCAGGATCTTCTTGTTGGCGATCAGCACGCGCGGCTCCTGGAGGAACGGCACGCCGTACACCCCGTCGCCGAACTCCGTGGTCTCCCAACTGCGCTCCGGGATGTCCCGCTTCAGCCGGTCGGGCAGCAGCCCGTCGAGATCGGCGAGATAGCCGCCGTACGCGAAGTCGGCGAGGTCGTCGGAGGCGTCGTGGATGATGTCGGGCGCCTCACCGCCCTCGAAAGAGGTGAGCAGTTGGTCGTGGACGCTGTCCCAACTGCCCTGCACGTACTCGACGCGCACGTCGGGGTGGGCGGCGTTCCACTCCTTCACCAGCTCCTTGTTGACGGCGACCGACTCGTCCTGCCACGCGAGGGACTGGAAGCGCAGGGTGATCCGCCCGTCCGCCGAGTCGCCGTCGGAGCCCGAGCAGCCGCTGAGCAGCAGTCCGAGGGTGGCCGCGGCGGCCACCCACCTCGCTCTGATACGCATCAGGTCTTCACCGCCCCGGCGAGCATGCCGCCCGTGATCCGTCGTTGGATGATCGCGAAGATGACGAGTGAGGGGATCGTCGCGAGGAACGCCGCCGCCGCGAGCGGCCCCAGGTCGGCGACGCCCTCGGCGCCGAGGAAGTGGGTGAGGATCACCGGCAGTGTCTGCTTCTCCGGGCTCTTGAGCAGGACCAGCGCGAAGAAGAACTCGTTCCACGCCGTGATGAAGGCGAACATCGCGGTGGCGACGATGCCCGGCGCCAGCAGCGGGGCCGTGACGGAGACGAGCGTACGGAGCCGGCCGGCGCCGTCGACGGACGCCGCTTCCTCCAACTCGGCCGGTACGGCCCGTACATAACCGACCAGCATCCACAGCGCGAACGGCAGGGACCACACCACGTACACCATGATCAGCCCGAACAGGGAGTTGATCAGATGGAGGTTCTTCAGCACCAGGAAGAGCGGGATGATCACCAGGACGAACGGGAACGCCTGGCTGATCACGACCCAGCCGGTCGCCGCCGTCGCGAGCCTGCTGCGCTGCCGGGCCATCACGTACGCCATGGGTGTCGCGATGACGACGGCGATCAGCGAGGCGCAGAGCGCGACGGTGAGGCTGTTGCCGGCGGCCCTGAGCAGGGGCTGCTCGTCGAACGCCTGCCGGAAGTTCTCCAGGGTCGGGCTGTCGGGGATCCAGGTGGGATGCAGACTGCCCAGCTCACGCGCCGGTTTGAAGGCGGTGGAGATCAGCCACAGGAACGGGAAGGCGAGAAAGACCAGGTAGCAGAGGAGCGCGAGATACTGCCCGGCGCGCGCGGGTCTACTGGTGCGGAGACTCATTTCTCCTCCCCCGACTTGAGACGTCCCACCAGGTAGAAGGCGAGGAGAACGGAGATCACGGCGACCATGACACAGCCCATGGCGGCGGCGTAGCCGAACTGGCCGTAGCGGAACGCCTCTTCGTAGGCGAAGAGCATGGGCAGTCGGGTGCGGCCGCCGGGCCCGCCGTTGGTCAGCACGTAGACCAGGGCGAATGAATTGAAGTTCCAGATGAAGTTGAGCGCCGTGATGGCGAGGGCGACCGGCTTGAGCGCGGGCCAGGTGACGGTACGGAACCGGCGCCAGGCGCCCGCGCCGTCCAGCGCCGCCGCCTCGTGCAGTTCGTCCGGGGTGTTCTGGAGTCCGGCGAGGAGCGCGACGGTGGTCTGCGGCATACCGGCCCAGATCCCGACGACGATCACGGCGGGCAGGGCGGTGGCGAGACCGGTGAGCCAGTCGCGGCCGTCACCGAGACCGAAGTCGCGGATGGTCTCGTTGAGGATCCCGGCGTCGGCGTTGTAGACGAGGCGCCACATGATGCCGACGACCACCTCGGGCATGGCCCAGGGGATGATCGCCAGCGCCCGTGCGAGCCAGCGGAAGCGGAGCCGCTGGTTCAGCAGCAGGGCGAGGCCGAGCGCGAGCACGAACTGGGGGACGGTCACGCCGACCGCCCACAGCAGACCGATCCGGAAGGACTCCCAGAAGAGCGTGTCGTGGTACAGGTCCTGGAAGTTGAGCGTCCCGATCCACTCGGTGGGCTCGGTGCGCCCGGACTGCGCGTCGGTGAAGGCGAGAGTGATGCCGTAGAGCAGGGGGCCGACGCTCAGGACGAGGATCGGTATCAGAGCCGGCAGCACCAGGAACCAGGCACCGCGGTCGACCACCTTCTCCCGTGGCCGTCCGTCCTCCGGTGTCCTCTTGCCGGACCGCGCCTTTGCGGTCGCCACTGTCACGAATTCGGCTCCTTCGGGCGGCTTTGTGGGGATGGCCGCCCGAGGGGGTGTCTTGCGGCCCCCGTCATCGTGCTGACGAGCGGTGGGTTCGTCAAGCCAACCTGCGTGAATGCGAGACTGGGGCCACGAACGGCAGGACCGAGGGAGAGTTTCGATGGACGAGGCACAGGCGCGGGCCGTACTGAACGCCACGGGCCTGTCGGCACGCGGCGCCGAGCTGCTGGCGCTGGGCGAGAACGCGGTGTTCGGCGTCGGCGGGCTGGTCGTCAAGGTCGGCCGGAACCTCGCCGACGCGCCGGAGCTGCTGGAGCGTGCCGAGCGTGAACTGGCCGTCGCCGACTGGCTCGCCGAGAACGGCGTCCCGGCCGTCCGGGCGGCCGAGCCCAAGGTCCGTACGGTGGACGGCCACCCGGTGACGCTCTGGCGGCGGCTGGCCGACGCCGTACGCCCCGCAGGCCCGGCCGATCTCGCGGCCCTGCTCCGCCTCGTCCACGCCCTGCCCGCGCCGCCCTTCGAGCTGCCCCGCAGGGAACTGCTCGGCGGCGTGGAGCGGTGGCTGCGCCTCGCGGGCGACGCGGTCGACCCGGCCGACGCCGACTATCTGCGCGAGCGCAGGGACGGCTTCGCCACCGCCGCCGCGGCGCTCGCACCGCACCTCGCGCCCGGCCCGATCCACGGCGACGCGCTCCCCCGCAACGTCCATGTCGGCCCGGACGGACCGGTCCTGGTCGACCTGGAGACCTTCTCCACCGATCTGCGCGAGCACGACCTGGTGGTGATGGCGCTCTCCCGCGACCGGTACGGCATGCCCTCGGAGGCGTACGACACCTTCACGGACACCTACGGCTGGGACGTACGCGACTGGTCCGGCTGCGCCGTGCTGCGCGGCGCCCGTGAGACGGCGAGCTGCGCGTGGGTGGCGCAGCACGCCCCGACGAACCCGAAGGCGCTCATGGAATTCCGCCGCCGGGTCGCGTCGCTGCGCGACGGCGACCCCGAGGTCCGCTGGTACCCCTTCTGACGGGTTCTGACGGGCGGTCGCCGCGCGGGCCTGTCGCCTGCCCGCCCCTTCCCTCAACCGGGGCTCCGCCCCGGACCCCTTACGGCCTTCGGCCGTGCCCTCGAACGCCGGGCGGGCTGGATTCCGGGGCTCCGTGGCTCCGTGGCGCCGGAAGGATCGGAGAGGGCCGACGGGCTGAATGCCCCGCCGCGCGATCAGCCCGCCGCCGGGACCAGCTCCCGCAGCGGCCAGTCCGCGTTCACCACCGCGTCCGTGTTGCCCTTGCGGCGCAGGAAGCTCTGGAAGTCGGCCGCCCACTCCGCGTACCAGACGATCTGCTGTTCGTGCAGCGCCGCCGCCGTCAGGGACGCGACCTGGCGGTGGCGGCCCGCTATCGCCGTCGCCACCCGCACGGCGGCCAGCGCGTCCGCGCCCGCGTCGTGCGCGGTGTCCAGCACCACCCCGTACTCGGTGCAGACCGCCTCCAGATTCCGCTTGCCCCGCCGGTACTTGTCGACGGCGCGGTCGATCGTGTACGGATCGATCACCGGGCCGATCCGCCCGTCGCCCGTCCGGTCGTTGAGCGACGGCAGCCCGTGTCGCGCCAACTCCGCCGCGAGCAGCGTCAGATCGAACGACGCGTTGTACGCCACGACCGGCACGCCCCGCGTCCAGTAGCCGGCCAGCGCCGAAGCGATCTCGTCCGCCACCTCACGCGCGGGCCGGCCCTCCGCCGACGCGCGCTCGCTGGTGACCCCGTGGATCGCCGACGCCTGCTCCGGGATCCGGATGCCCGGGTCCGCCAGCCAGTCCCGCCGCTCCTCCACCGCACCGTCCCGCACCGCGATCACCGCGGCGGTCACGATGCGCGCCTCCAGCGGCTCCGTGCCCGTCGTCTCCAGATCGAATCCGACCAACGGCTCCCCGTGCCAGCCCATCCCGGTCCTCCCTCATGCTTCTCCCCGTTCGGCTTTCACCCTCGCACGCGGCACTGACAACGCCGGCCGGAGCCTTGACGCGGCTTCAGGAGACACGGCTTCAGGAGACCGGTCGCGAGTCGGCCCACACCGACTCGAACTCCTCGCGATACGTCTGGAACAGCCCGTGCTCCTGGTCCTGGCCGACCCGTACGACATCGCGCCCGGCACCCCGCAGCACCAGCACCGGCGCCTCCATGCCGCGGGCCCGTCTCAGATACGACTGCACGACCGCCAGCCCGTCGGCGCCGTCCCCGTCGACCAGATACGCCGTGAAGCGCGGGGTCTCGTCGAAGACATGGATCTCGAAGGCGCCCGGGTCGCGGAGCCGGGAGCGGACCCGGCGCATATGGAGGATGTTCATCTCCACGGAGCGGCTCAGCTCGCCCTTCTTGAGACCCAGTTCGCGCTCGCGGCGCTTGACCGAGCTGCTGGCCGGGTTGAGGAAGAGCAGCCGTATCCGGCAGCCGGACTCGGCGAGCCTCACGAGGCGCCGGCCGGAGAAGTTCTGCACGAGGAGGTTCAGGCCTATCCCGACCGCGTCGAGGCGCCGGGCGCCCCCGAAGAGGTCCTCGGCGGGGATCTGCCGCTGGAGGCGGACCCGGTCCGGGTGGACGGAGACCACGTCCGCGTACCGGTCGCCGACCAGGTCCTCCACGGCGTCCACCCTGAGCCGCTCGGCGGACGGCACGGGCGTCCCGTTGCCCAGGATCTCCAGCAGCCGCGCCGACGCCCGCTCGGCCTGCGCGAGGACGGCCTCGGACAGCGCCCGGTTGCGGGAGACGACGTTACGGGCCACCTCCAGCTCGTCCAGGGCCAGCTCGACGTCCCTGCGGTCGTCGAAGTACGGCTGGAAGCCCGGCCAGTGCTGGACCATCAGCTCCCGCAGCTGCGGGAGCGTCAGGAAGCTCAGGACGTTGTCGTCGGCCGGGTCGAGCAGATAGCCCTTACGTCGGGAGACCTCGCGGACGGCGACGGCGCGCTGGACCCACTCCTGCCCCGCCGGTCCGGCGGCGGCCACCACCCAGTCGTCGCCGTGCACCGGCTCGTAGATGGGCTTGAGGATCGCCGAGACGACCGCACGAAGCCGTTGTTCGACCAGATTCAGCCAGATATAGGCCCGGCCGGCCCGCTGGGCGCGTGTACGCACCTCGCTCCAGGCCTCCGGGCCCCAGTCCAGTTCCGCCCCGATCTCCATCGGCCGTGCGAGGGAGACCGCTCCGGGCGGGATGTCGCCGGAAACCCCCTCGTGACCTGGGTCACCTGGGGGTAGCTCCAGCCCTCCCGAGCTCACCCGCGCACCGCCTTCCCTCCCCTTTCAACGATCAAGGAAGGGTACTGCGCAAACAGGAGGAGACGCAGCCGGATGCGCAGGCTCGTTTCTCAACTGCCCAGGCGCGGCCGGGCGTTCTGTGTGCCGATCTCGGCCGGAGTGGGATGATTCATAGCGATTGGGCCTGGTGACGGATGGTCGACTCAGGGGCGGCGTATGGTCTGAATCCGGCCATATACGACGTCAGGACACGGTCCGGCAACGGGGTGGTGCTCCGGGAACGCGAAGTTGACCCGCCGGGTCGGTCCGACTGCTTCCGGCCCGGCTTCGGCGACGGCCTCCTAGGAGGTTGCGCTTCTTTCGGGGAGTATCTGATCGAAGAAAGCCCCAGCACCCGGATCAGAAGTGGAAGAGTCATATCTATGCAGGTCTGGCCGGGACAGACGTATCCCCTCGGCGCCACGTACGACGGCGCCGGAACCAACTTCGCGGTCTACTCAGAGGCCGCGCACCGGATCGAGTTGTGCCTCCTGCACGACGACGGTTCAGAAACGGCGGTGGAGCTCCGCGAGACAGACGCCTTCGTCAGGCATGCCTACCTGCCGGGCATCATGCCTGGTCAGCGGTACGGCTTCCGGGTCCACGGGCCGTACGAGCCCGAGAACGGGCAGCGCTGCAACTCGGCGAAGCTGCTCCTGGACCCGTACGCCCGCGCGATCAGCGGCAGCATCGACTGGAACGAGTCGGTGTACGGCTACCACTTCGGGAAGCCGGACTCGCGCAACGACATGGACTCGGCGCCGCACACGATGACGGCCGTCGTGGTCAACCCGTACTTCGACTGGGGCGACGACCGCCGCCCGCGGACCGACTACCACCGCACCGTCATCTACGAGGCCCATGTGAAGGGCCTGACGATGCTGCACCCGGATCTGCCGGAGGAGCTGCGCGGTACGTACGCGGGGCTGGCCCATCCGGCGGTGATCGAGCATCTGACCGAGCTGGGTGTGACCGCGCTGGAAATAATGCCGGTGCACCAGTTCGTCAACGACCACCGGCTGGTGGACGCCGGCCTCAACAACTACTGGGGCTACAACACCATCGGCTTCTTCGCCCCGCACAACACCTACGCCTCCTGGGGAGACCGGGGCGAGCAGGTGCTGGAGTTCAAGCAGGCGGTGAAGGCGCTGCACGAGGCGGGCATCGAGGTGATCCTCGACGTGGTCTACAACCACACGGCCGAGGGCAATCATCTGGGCCCGACGCTCTCCTTCCGGGGCCTCGACAACGCCTCCTACTACCGGCTCGGCGCCGACAATCCGCGCTACTACACGGACACCACCGGCACCGGGAACTCGCTCCTGATGCGCAGTCCGCACGTGCTCCAGCTGATTATGGACTCGCTGCGGTACTGGGTGGAGGAGATGCATGTCGACGGCTTCCGCTTCGACCTCGCCGCGACACTCGCCCGCCAGTTCCACGAGGTGGACCGGCTGTCGTCGTTCTTCGACCTGGTCCAGCAGGACCCGGTGGTCAGTCAGGTGAAGCTGATCGCCGAGCCGTGGGACGTCGGTGAGGGCGGCTACCAGGTGGGGAACTTCCCGCCGCTGTGGACCGAGTGGAACGGCAAGTACCGCGACACGGTCCGCGACCTGTGGCGGGGCGAGCCGCGCACCCTGGCGGAGTTCGCGTCCCGGCTCACCGGCTCGTCCGACCTGTACCAGGACGACGGGCGGCGTCCGCTGGCGTCCATCAACTTCACCACCTGCCACGACGGCTTCACCCTGCACGACCTGGTCGCCTACAACGACAAGCACAACGAGGCGAACGGCGAGGGCAACAGGGACGGCGAGAGCCACAACCGCTCGTGGAACTGCGGGGCGGAGGGGGACACCGACGACCCGGAGGTGCTGGAGCTGCGCGACCGTCAGGTGCGCAACTTCATCGCGACGCTGATGCTGTCCCAGGGCGTGCCGATGCTCAGTCACGGTGACGAGTTCGGCCGTACGCAGGGCGGCAACAACAACGCGTACTGCCAGGACAACGAGGTCGCCTGGGTGCACTGGCCCGAGAAGGGCGACGAGAAGAACAAGGGTCTGCTCGCCTTCACCCAGACCATGGTCTGGCTGCGGCGCGACCATCCCGTGTTCCGGCGGCGGCGGTTCTTCCACGGCCGTCCGGTGGAGGGGACGCACGACGAGCTGTCGGACATCTCGTGGTTCACCCCTGAGGGTGAAGAGATGATCCAGGGCGACTGGGACGCGACCGACGCGAAGGCCATGTCGGTCTTCCTGAACGGGCAGGCCATCTCGGAGCCGGGGCCGCGTGGTGAGCGGATCTCGGACGACTCGTTCCTGCTGATGTTCAACGCGAGCGCCGAGACGCTGGAGTTCGCCGTGCCCGCCAATCACGGCAGCCAGTGGCGGATCGTCGTGGACACGGCCCGTCCGGAGGGTGTGCCGCCGGGCGACGGTCCGAAGGTGGACGCGGGCGAGCGGATCACGATGATCGGCCGCAGCATGACCGTGCTGATGCGGCAGGTGTGACCGGGACCGGGGCGGGGTGCGGGTCCGTGCCCCGCCCCGGTCGGGCCCGCCCGTCGGACGGGCCCCCGGGGTCTCCGGGCAGGTCTCCGGGCATACCTCCGGTCGGGCCGGGCTGCCGAATGCATGAGCGGATGACACAGAAGCCGCTCAGCGGGGTACGTACGTTCGCATGACGCCCTCTGCCACCTACCGACTCCAGCTCCAGCCGGACTTCCCCTTCGCCGCCGCCGCCAAGGCGGTGCCGTACGTGGCCGCGCTCGGGGTCTCGCACCTCCATCTGTCACCCGTGCTGGAGGCCGTACCGGGCTCGACCCACGGATACGACGTCGTCGACCACTCGCGCGTACGCGCCGAGCTGGGCGGCGAGGAGGGGCTGCGGAAGCTGGCCGACCGGGCCCACGAGTACGGGCTCGGGATCGTTCTCGACATCGTGCCCAACCACATGGCGACCGCGCCCCGGCACAACAGGGCCCTGTGGGAGGTGCTGCGGGAGGGTCCGGCGTCCCCGTACGCGCGGTGGTTCGACATCGACTGGGAGGCGGGCGGCGGGAAGCTGCTGCTGCCCGTGCTGCCGGGGCCGGTGGGTGGTGAACTGGCCGAACTGCGGGTCGAGGACGGCATGCTGCACCACGGCGAGCAGAGCTTCCCGCTCGCCGCCGGCACGGAGGAGCTGCCGCTGCCCGCGCTCCTCGACGCCCAGCACTACCGGCCCGCGTGGTGGCGGCTGGGGCGCACCGAGCTGAACTACCGGCGTTTCTTCACCATCTCCGAGCTGATCGGGGTGCGGGTGGAGGACCCGGAGGTCTTCACCGCGACCCATGCCAAGATCCTCGAACTCGTACGGGACGGGGTCGTCGACGGTCTGCGGATCGACCATCCGGACGGCCTGGCCGACCCGGAGGCGTATCTGCGCCGCCTCAACGAGGCCACGGGCGGGGCCTGTTGGACGGTGGTGGAGAAGATCCTCACCGGGGACGAGCCGCTGCCCGCGAGCTGGCCGGTGGCGGGCACGACGGGGTACGACGCGCTGCACCGCATCGACGGGCTGTTCACCGATCCGGTCGGCGCCGACGAACTGGCCCAGCGCTTCCGGGACTTCACCGGCCCGGCGGGCGACCGGGGCGGCTACTGGGAAGCGACCGTGCGGCGCGCGATGTACAAGGTCGTCATCGACGAACTGGCCGCCGAGACCGGGGCGCTGGCCCGGATCGCGGAGCGGATCTGCGCGGCGGACGTCACGTTGCGCGACCACGCGCCGTGGGCGCTGCGGACGGCGATCAGGGAGCTGCTGGTACGGGTGCCCGTCTACCGGCCCTACACGGTCGCGGGCGGGCCCTGCCGGAAGTCCGACGAGGCCGCGGTGTCGGAGGAGGCGGCGCGGCAGGCGAAGGCGGCGTTCGCGGTACCGGAGGAGGCCGCGGCGGTAGACGTCGTACGGGAGTTGGCGCTCGGCAGGCTCGGCGGCGGCCCCGACCGGACGGCGTTCTGCGCGCGTTTCGCCCAGACGTCGTCCGCGCTGCGCGCCAAGGCCGTGGAGGACACGGCGTTCTACCGCCATGTGCCGCTGCTGTCCGCGAACGAGGTCGGCGGTGACCCCGGGCGGCCGGCGGTGAGCCCGGAGCGCTTCCACGACTACTGTGCGCGCCTGGCCCGCGACTGGCCGGCCACCGGCACCGTGCTGACCACGCACGACACCAAGCGCAGCGCGGACGTACGGGCCAGGATCACCGTCCTGTCCGAGTGCCCCGAGCGGTGGGACGCGTTGCTGCGCCAGCTGGCCGGGGTCGCCGCGCCGGACGCCCAACTCGCCTGGCAGGCGTGGCAGACGGCCGTCGGTTTCACCCCGGCGGAGGCGCCGCCGGACGGCGCCCGGATGGAGCCGGCGCTGCTCAAGTCCGTACGGGAGGCGGGGCTGCACACCAGCTGGACGGAGCCGGATCCGGTGTACGAGCAGGCGGTACGGGACTTCGTGGCGGCCGGCCCGGCCGGCCGGCCGCGTGAGGCGGTGGCCCGGCTCACCCGTGAACTCGCCCCGTACGTACGGGCGAACACGCTCGGCGCGGCGCTGGTCCATCTCACGATGCCGGGCGTGCCGGACATCTACCAGCGCACGGAGCGGGAGTATCTGGCCCTGGTCGACCCGGACAACCGCGAACGCTTCCGTACGGGCCCGCCCGACGAGAAGACGGTGCTGACGGTGGCGGCCCTGCGACTGCGCCGCGAACGCCCCCACGCCTTCGCGGAGTCGGCCACGTACACACCGTTGAACGCGACGGGCCCGGCGGCGGACCACTGCACGGCGTTCTCCCGCTCGGGTGAGGTCATCACGGCGGTCACACGGCTGTCCCTGCGCCTGGCGGCGGCGGGCGGCTGGTCGGGCACGGTGCTGGAACTCCCGGCGGGCCGCTGGACGGACGCGCTCTCCCCGGACCGTGAGTTCCCGGGCGGGCCGATCTCCCTGACGGAGCTGCTGTCGGCGAGCCCGGTGGCGCTGCTGTCCCGCCGCGAGTAGCGCCGCGGGGCGGGGTGCGGAGGCCGGGCGCGGGCGCCGGACGGACGTGAGGGGCGTGACGGGCGTCCGTCCGGCGGCCGGGTGCTCCGGCGGCTCAGCCCGCCGCTGGGGCCTGGAGGATCTGGAGGTAGTTGCCGACCGGGTCCGAGACGGTGGAGAAGATCCACCCTCCTCCGACGTCCTCGACCGGCCGCACCCAGGTCACTCCGAGCGTGTTGAGGTGCTTCTCGGCCGCTCGGATGTCGCGCACCGTGATGTTGATCAGATGCCTCCCGGGCTCCGCGGCCTTGTCCGCGACGTCGTCACGCCGGTCGAAACCGATGATCGTCTCCTGCCCGACGACAAGCATGTGCTCGTCCCAGCGGGCACCCAACGGCTCCAGCGCGGCGCGATACCACTCGATGAGCGGTTCGGGGTCCGTGCTGCCGAGGATGACGCCGAGTCCGGTGATGTTGCTCTGGGCTGCCATGAGGTGTGCCTCCCTCTTGTCCTTGCGCCTGTCCACGCGTGTCCAGGTCCTGGCCGTGCGCCTGATACGCACATACAAGGTCATGACCGTCCGCGGCGGCGGAAATCATCGGTCCCCGCGCGCCGCCGCACCGGGCACCGCTCCGGACGGCACCGGAGCCGGTGCCGGGGCCGCCTCGCGCAGCCGCTCCGGCTTGGCCGGCCACCACACCCGGTCGCCCAGCAGCGCCATCGCCGACGGCAGGATCAGCGCGCGCAGCACGATCGCGTCGAAGAGCACGGCCACCGTCAGCCCGACGGCGATCTGCTTCATCTCGATCCGGTCGATGAACAGGAAGCTGACGAAGACCGAGACCATGATGACCGCCGCGCTCGTGACGACACTCGCCGAACCGGCTATGCCTTCGACCACCGCCTCCCGCGTCGGCACCCCGCGCCGCACCCGTTCCCTGATCCGGCTCACCACGAAGATCTGGTAGTCCGTCGAGAGCCCCACCAGGATCGTGAAGATCATCAACGGGTTGCGGGAGCCGACGAAGCCGGTGGAGTCGAAGCCGAGCAGCCCCTCGGCCCACGTCCCCTGGAAGACCAGCGCGAGGACACCCCAGGAGACCGCGACGGCGGCCACGTTGAGCGCCACGCCCAGCACCGCCAGGACGACGGAGCGGAAGGCCATGTACATGATGACCAGGGTGGTGAGCGAGACGAGCACGATCACCCAGGGCAGTCGCCCCTCCTGATGGGCCGCGTAGTCCACACCGCCGGCGGTCTCCCCGGAGACGGCGGTCTCGGCGCCGTCGACCCGCCCGACCGTCGCGGGGATGAGTACGTCCCGTACGCGCGTCAGTGAACGCTCCGCCTCGTCGGAGTTCTGCGTGTACGGAACGGGCAGCCGCAGCAGGGCCGTTCGGCCGTCCTTGGACACGACGGGCTTCGGCGGACCGTCCTGGGCGAAGAGCGGATCGCCCTGGGTGCGGGCGGCGAGCTGCCGCAGCCCTGTCCGTGCCTCGTCGGCGTGCGCGTCGTCCGCCCTCACCAGGACGAGATGCGCGATTCCCCGGGCGGGGTACGCCTCCGTCAGCCTGTCGTACGCGGCGACCGACGGGACGCTGTCCGGGAAGGTCTCCTTGCCCTCCGTACCCATGACCATGCCCAGCGCCGGCAGCGCGAGGGCCGCTGTCGCCGCGACGCCGGCCATGAGGGTGAGAAGCGGCCTGCGCATCACCGGGCGCAGCATGGCCGTCCACATCCGGGAGCCGTCGGCGCCCGGCCGTCCGGCGCGGCGGCTCTTCCGGCCGTCCATCCGGGGGCCGAGCTTCGCGAGCAGCGCGGGCAGGACGGTCAGTGACGCGGCGACGGCGACGAGCGTCGCCAGGATCGCGCCGGTGGCGATGGACGAGAAGATGACGTCGTCCACGACGTAGAGGCCGCCGAGCGCCAGGACGACGGCGAGTCCGGAGTCGACGACCGCGCGCCCCGAGGTGGCGGCGGCCAGCTCCACGGCGGCGACGTGGCTGATGGTGCCGCCGGACCGCTCGCGCTCCTCCCTGGCCCGCTTGAGATAGAAGAGCGAGTAGTCGACACCGACGGCCATGCCCAGCATGAAGACGACGCTGATGACCGCGCCGCCCGCGTCGGGGAAGACCCAGGACGCCAGCCCGTACAGCCCGATGGCACCGCCGATCGCGGAGACCGAGAGCAGCAGCGGGATCCCGGCCGCCAGGACGGTGCCGAAGACGACGAACAGGATGATGAACGTGATCGGCAGACTGATCATCTCGGTCCGCTGAAGGTCGGTCCCCTGCTTGTCGTTGACTCCGTTGGAGATGGAGGCGCTGCCGGTCTGTTCGATCGTCAGGCCGGGGTGTGCGTCGCGTACGGCCTCGGTCTGCGCGAGCAGCGCGTCGACGTCGGTCTTGGCGGTCTCCTTGTCACCGCGCAGGGTGACGGTGACGAGCAGCGACCCGCCGTCCTTGGAGGCGACCGGGCCGGCGACGGACACGACGGCCGGCAGCCTCTCCATCCGCTGCTCGACGGCGCTCGCGGCGGCCCGTGCGGCCCGGGTGTCGAGCGGCCCCCCGCGGGAGGTGATGAGCACGTCCTCCTGGGGCGCGGGCGTGAGACCGCTGTGCTGGGCCATGGCCTCCGCGCGACCCGCCTCGCCCACCCAGAAGTCCTCGAACTTCCCCTTGTTCGTGCCCGCGGCGGCGCCCGCGCCGACGCAGAGCGCGAGGAACACGACCCACCCGACGACCGCGCGCCATGGGTGGGTCGCGCACCAGCGCGCGACTCCGACGGTGAACTGCTCTCTGCCCGACATGACGGGCACCTCCCCCTGGACGAACCTGATTCGCTGCTGATGATCAGGTTCCCGCCCGGGGTGTATCCGGGTCACTGGGGTACACCGCACAACCTGCCTGCGGTTTTCCCCAGCAAGCGGCTACGGAAAGCCGCTCGGCGAGCCGCTCAGCACGCGGTTCGGCGGGCGGTTCGGCGCGGCACCGGCGCCGCGAGGGGCGCCGTCAGTGCGCCGCGAGCCGGAAGCTCAGCTGACCGAAACTCACCATGTCGCCGTCGCGCACCACGACGGTCCCCGTCACCCGACGCCCGTTGACCGTCGTGCCGTTGGTCGACCCCAGATCCCGCAGGATCCACCGCCCGCCCTGCATACCCAACTCGGCGTGGAGCCGGGAGACGGTGTCGTGGCTGAGCCGCAGCCCGTTCATCGGATCGCGGCCGATACGCAGCGGAATCGGGCCCGGGTCGGGCAGCAGCAGCTTCGGCAGCCGCTCGACCTGCCAGGCCCTGCGCAACCGTACGGAGAACGCGGACGCCCGCCCCACCGCGCCGAACAACCGCCGTGTCCAACGGCCGTCGGTGTCCAGGTCGGCCGTGAGCACCTGCAACTCGTCCGACCTGCGCGCGGCCAGCGCGAGATCCATGCGGCGGATGAAGGTGTCGTGCGACAGCTTGCCCTGTGCCGCTCCTTCTCTCAGCACCGCGAGCACACGGTCGCGCTCGGCGTCGGAGAGCCGCGCGGGATACGTGTTGAACTCGAACGAGGACGTCACATGACTGATTGTCGGGCCGAGTCGGTGAGGTGTCCAGAACGGCCATCGCACGGTGACAAAATTGGTTCGACCGGCCACTTGCCGCTCGTTTACGGTGAGCGCCCCTTCCTGGAGGCTCACTTACATGACCGATCCGGTCTTCCGTCAGATCGCCGATTCCGAAGCTCCGCTGTTCCGTTCTCTGCCCGACGCGGGACTCGTCGGCCGCGCGATCACCGGGGTCGAGTACCGCACCGTCGCCGAGGGCGGCGACTACCGCCCCGAGTGGAGTTGGGTGGCGCTGCGCGACGGCGTCGTCGTGGCCCGCGCCGCCTGGTGGGGCGGACCCGAGGACCGGGAGCCGCTGGTGCTCAACTGGCTCGACATCGCGGAGGGCGAGGACGAGGCGGGCGCGGAACTGCTCCGCCGCGCCCCGTGGAACGTCGAGTACGAGCTGATCGCGCCCGCCGGCTGGCGCGAGGACGCGAAGCTCCGCGCGGCCGTCGAGTCCCGGACGGACGCCGCACGGGCCGCCGGGATGAAGCCGCTGGTCGAGCGCTTCACCTACCGGTGGACGTCCGATCTGGCGCTGCCGGCGCGGCCGGGCCGGCTGGAGTTCCGCCCCGAGCCGGACGACGACGTGATCTTCGACGTGCTGCGCCGCGTCCAGGCGGGCACGCTCGACGCGCACGCGCTGCGCGCGATCGACACGTCGGGGCCGGACAGCGCCGCCCAGGAGGAGCTGGACTTCTTCCGCTGGTGCCCGTCGCCGCGCGAGTGGTGGCAGCTGGCGTACGACCCGGCGGGCGAGCTGGTCGGCATCCACGTACCCGCGCACAACCCGTCGGGGCCGTGCGTCGCGTTCATCGGAGTCGTACCGGAGCAGCGCGGTCACGGGTACGCGTACGACCTGCTGGTCGAGTGCACGAACGTGCTGGCGGAGAACGGAGCGACGTTCATCGCGGGCGCGACGGACCGGGGGAACTTCCCGATGGCCGCGCAATTCGCGCGCGCGGGGTATCCGGTGGTGACGGAGCGGATCAACCTGGTGTGAGCGGGCGGATCGGCCGGGTCGGATCGGTCGGGCCGGGTCGGTCCGACCACGGGACCCGTCCGGCAGCGGGACCCAGCTGGCCGGATCCGGTCGTGTCCTCCGAATCGACGCGATCACCGAGCCTCCTGCCTGCACTCTTGTCACTATGTGGGTGATGAGTGCCGACGACATCGGCGACAGAGGGGGACGACTCATGCAGTTCGAGGTCTGGGCACCGCAGGCGCGGGACCGCGTCACGCTCCACCTGGAAGACGCCACCGGCCACACCACCATGACCCGCGACCCGCTGCGCGAAGGCTGGTGGACCGCCGACTCGCCCGCCGCCGACGGCACCCGCTACGGCTACGCCCTGGACGACGGGCCTGTGCTGCCCGACCCCCGTTCCCGCCGCCAGCCGGACGGCCCGGACGGGCTCAGCGCGGTCGTCGACCATGACTCGTACGAGTGGTCCACGCCGTGGCGCGGCCGGCCGCTGCCGGGCGCGGTCCTCTACGAGCTGCACGTCGGCACGTTCACCGACGAGGGCACCCTGGACGCGGCGGGGGCCCATCTCGCCCCGCTGGCCGCGCTGGGCATCACCCACGTCGAGCTGATGCCGGTGTGCCCTTTCCCGGGGACGCACGGCTGGGGGTACGAGGGTGTGTCGCTCTGGGCGGTGCACGAGCCGTACGGCGGACCCGAGGCACTGAAGCGCTTTGTCGACACGGCGCACGGGCTGGGACTCGGCGTCGTGCTCGACGTGGTGCACAACCACCTGGGCCCGTCCGGCAACTACCTGCCGCAGTTCGGCCCATACTTCACCGACACGCACCACACCCCCTGGGGATCGGCCGTCAACCTCGACGCCCCCGGCTCGGACGAGGTGCGCGCGTATCTGCTGGAGAGCGCGCTCGCCTGGCTCCGTGACTACCGCTTCGACGGGCTGCGTCTCGACGCGGTGCACGCCCTCGCCGACACTCGCGCGCTGACCTTCCTGGAAGAGCTGTCCACCGCCGTCGACGCGCTCTCGGCGGAGCTGGCCAGACCGCTGTTCCTGATCGCCGAGTCCGATCTGAACGATCCCCGGACGACCACGCCGCGCCCGCAGGGCGGTCTCGGGCTGCACGCCCAGTGGAACGACGACTTCCACCACGCGCTGCACACCGCGCTCACCGGCGAATCACAGGGCTACTACGCCGACTTCGCGGCCGGGCCGGTCGCCGCGGTGGCCAAGACCCTGACCCGCGGCTTCTTCCACGACGGTACGTATTCGAGTTTCCGGGGCCGGGCGCACGGCCGCCCCGTCGATCCCGGCAGGACCTCCTCGTACCGCTTCCTCGGCTACGCCCAGACCCACGACCAGATCGGCAACCGCGCGCTCGGCGACCGGTTGTCGGCGACGCTCTCCCCCGGTCTGCTGGCGTGCGCCGCGACGCTCGTACTGACGGGGCCTTTCACACCGATGCTCTTCATGGGCGAGGAGTGGGGCGCCCGTACGCCCTGGCAGTTCTTCACCGACCACCAGGACCCGGAGCTGGCGGAGGCCGTACGCAACGGCAGGCGGCGGGAGTTCGCGGCGCACGGCTGGGCGGCCGAGTCCATTCCCGACCCGCAGGACCCCGCCACGCGCGACCGCTCGTGCCTGGACAGGGCGGAGGCGGCCCGCGAGCCGCATGCCCGCCTGCTCGCCTGGCACCGCGACCTGATCGCCCTGCGCCACAGCCATCCGGACCTGTCCGACCCGGACCTGGCGACGGTGAAGGTGGCGTACGACGAGGGCGCGCGCTGGCTCGCGTACCGGCGCGGCGATCTGCGCATCGCGCTGAACCTGTCCGCGCGGCCGGTCGAGATCCCCCTGGGCGGCCGGACCGGCCAGGTGCTGGTGGCCTGGGGCCCGGTGGAGCCGCCCGGCCGGGACGGGGTGCTGCGGCTGCCGCCGGAGTCGTGCGCGGTACTCGCGGGCGGCTGAACTCCCGCCACCGGCAGAAAGCGAGTCAGGAGGGCGGAGAGTCGGGAAGGGAATTCTGCGGCAAGGAAAATCGACGCCCTCGTGTGCGCTCGAACGCCTAGCGTCTGCACCATGAAGCAGCGATCTCTCGGCAGGACAGGGCTCCGCGTCAGCGAACTCTGCCTCGGCACGATGACCTTCACCAAGGACGACGAGGCGGGCGCGCACCGCATCCTCGACACCTTCACGGAAGCCGGCGGCACCTTCCTGGACACGGCGGACGCGTACGGCCGGGGCGTCTCGGAGGAGGTTCTCGGCAGCTGGCTGAAGGGCCGCGACCGCGACGGGCTCGTCATCGCGACGAAGGTGGCTCTCCCGATGGGCGAGGGCCCCAACGAGGCCGGGCTGGGCCGCAAGCACATCATCGCGTCGGTGGAGGCGAGCCTGCGGCGGCTCGGCACCGACTACATCGACCTCTACCAGACGCACGTCTGGGACTTCCGGACCCCGATCGAGGAGACCCTCGGCACGCTCGACACCCTCGTGACGGCGGGCAAGGTCCGCTACCTGGGCGCGAGCAACGTCTCCCCCGGCCAGCTCCAGCGGGCGCTCGACGTGGCCGACCGGCGGGGCTGGGCGCCGTACGTCTGCCTCCAGCCGATCTACAACCTCCTCGCGCGCGAGGTGGAGTGGGAGCTGCTGCCGCAGAGCGAGGCGGCGGGCGTCGGGGTGATCCCGTACAGCCCTCTCCAGGGCGGCTGGCTGACCGGCAAGTACCGGCGCGGCATGACGTCGGTCCCGCCCGGCAGCCGTGAGTCCCACGGCGACGGCGAGAGCTGGCGGGGCCGCGACAACGAGGAGACCTGGCGGGTCGTGGAGACGGTCCAGGCCGTCGCCGCCGAGTCGGACCGCACCCCCTCACAGGTGGCACTGCGCTGGCTGCTGGGCCGCCCGGGAGTCACGGCCCCGATCATCGGCGCGCGGACACTGGACCAGCTGACGGACAATCTCGGCGCGGTGGGGTGGGAGTTGACGGCGGCTCAGACGAGCCGGCTGGACGAGGCCAGCGCCCGCCCGCTGCCGTATCCGTACAACGTGCTGGCGCGCTTCGTCTGAGGATCCTGTACGGCGCCGCGGTACGGCCCTGACGGCACGGGTACGGCTCCGCTGTACGGTGCCGGGCGGCGTGTAACAGGCGGGTGTCGCGGTGCTGTTCACAGTGCCGCAACACCCGTTCCCAACATGCGGACAGCTGCCCTGATCTCTCGACAGACCGGCCCGAGCACTGCGAGTCTCCCGCTATGCATCTCGTCAACCGTTCCCTGGTCACCGCTCTGTGCTCCGCCCTCGCCTTCGGCGCCGCCCTCACCGGCTGCTCCCCGCAGCCGGACGACAAGGCGTCCGGCAAGGCGTCCGGCACGCAGGACACGGCGGAGTCCTGCGCACCCGGCGGGCTTGCCACCGAGGCGGCGGGGAAGCTGACCGTCGGCACCGACAAGCCCGCGTACGCCCCCTGGTTCGCCGACGACGAGCCGTCCAACGGCAAGGGGTTCGAGTCGGCGGTGGCGTACGCCGTGGCCGAGCGGCTCGGCTACGGGCGCGACGCGGTCGTCTGGCAGACCGTGCCCTTCAACACCTCGTTCGCGCCGGGCGCCAAGAAGTTCGACTTCGACATCAACCAGGTCTCCATCAGCGAGTCGCGTAAGAAGGCCGTCGCCTTCTCCTCCGGCTACTACGACGTACGCCAGGCCGTCGTCGCCCTCAAGTCGTCGAAGGCCGCGCGGGCGACCGGCGTGGCCGATCTGAAGGACGTGAAGCTGGGCGCCCAAGTGGGCACCACCAGCCTGGACTTCATCAATGACCTGGTGAAGCCCACGCAGCGGGCCGCCGTCTACCAGAAGAACGACTTCGCCAAGTCGGCCCTGAAGAGCGGCCAGGTGGACGCCATCGTCGTGGACCTGCCCACCGCCTTCTACATCACCGGCGCCGAGGTGCCGGAGGCGGAGGTCGTCGGTCAGTTCCCGGACTCCGGCGACAAGCCGGAGCAGTTCGGTCTCGTCCTCGACAAGGAGAGCACGCTGACCTCCTGCGTGAGCGGCGCCGTGGACGCCCTCCGTAAGGACGGCACCCTCGCCGCCCTGGAGAAGAAGTGGCTCTCGGACGCCGTCGACGCACCGGTACTCAAGTGACGCTGGACAAGACCCCGGACAAGTCGCCGCACAAAACGCTGAAGAAGAGACTCGCCGGGCCCGGCAGCGACGACGGCTACGTCCCCTCGGAGCGCCGCCTCGCCCGCGAACGCCACCGGCGGGCCCGCGCCCGGCGCGCGACGGCGATCGCCGCGGTCAGCACCCTTGTGACGGGCGCGGTGCTGTTCGTCCTGATCACCAACTCCCCCGGCTGGGAGCGCACCAAGGAGACCTTCTTCAGCGCCCACTACGCGCGCGTGGCGTTCCCCCAGGTCATGGAGGGCCTGTGGCTCAATCTGCGGCTGCTGGCGGTGTGCGGTGCCGCCGTGCTGGCGCTCGGGCTGCTGCTCGCGGTGGCGCGTACCCTGCGCGGGCCGGTGTTCTTCCCGGTACGGGCGCTGGCCACCGCGTACACGGACTTCTTCCGCGGACTGCCGCTCATCATCTGCCTGTTGATGGTGGTCTTCGGAGTGCCGGCGCTGCGCCTCCAGGGGGTGACCAACGATCCCGTACTGCTGGCCGGCACCGCCCTCGTACTGACCTACTCGGCGTACGTCGCGGAGGTCTTCCGGGCGGGCATCGAGTCCGTCCATGCCTCCCAGCGGGCCGCGGCACGCTCCCTCGGGCTCAGCAGCGGGCAGGCGCTGCGCTTCGTCGTACTGCCCCAGGCGGTGCGGCGCGTGGTGCCGCCGCTCCTCAACGACCTCGTGTCGCTGCAGAAGGACACCGGTCTCGTATCGATCGCCGGCGCCGTCGACGCCGTGTACGCGGCGCAGATCATCGCGGGCAAGGACTTCAACTACACCCCGTACGTCGTCGCCGGTCTGGTCTTCGTCGCGCTGACGATCCCGATGACCCGGTTCACCGACTGGGTGACGGCCCGGATGGACCGGCGACGGGCACAGGGAGGAATCGTATGAGCGCGCCGACGGACGCGACACAGGACACGGGATCGGGCACGGGACCGGGGGCGGCAGGGGCCGCCGCGCCCGGGGCTCCCGTGCTGCGGATGGAGGCCGTCCGCAAGTCGTTCGGCACGGGCACGTCACCGGTGCTGCGCGACGTGGACCTGGAGGTCGCCCCGCACACGGTGACCGCGCTCATCGGCGCCTCGGGGTCCGGCAAGTCGACCCTGCTGCGCTGCGTCAACCTCCTTGAGGAGGTGGACGACGGGGCCATCTGGCTGGACGGCGAGGAGATCACCGATCCGCGCACCGACACGAACGCGGTGCGCCGCCGGATCGGGGTGGTGTTCCAGGCGTACAACCTCTTCCCGCACCTCACCGTCCTGCAGAACATCACCCTCGCTCCCCGGCGCGTCCACGGGCTCTCCCGCACGGAGGCGGACGCACGCGCCCGCGAACTGCTGGAGCGGCTCGGCCTCGGGGCGAAGGCCGGTGAGTACCCGGATCGGCTCAGCGGCGGACAGCAGCAGCGGGCGGCGATCGTACGGGCGCTGGCGGTACGCCCCCGCCTGCTGCTCCTGGACGAGATCACCGCCGCGCTGGATCCCGAGCTGGTCGGCGAGGTGCTCGGCCTCGTACGCGAGGTGAAGGGCGAGGGCATGACGATGGTCATCGCCACCCACGAGATGGCCTTCGCCCGTGAGGTCGCCGACCAGGTCTGCTTCCTGGACGCCGGGGTGGTGCTGGAGCGGGGCACCCCGGAGGAGGTCTTCGGCGGCCCCCGGGAGGAGCGCACCCGGCAGTTCCTGCGGCGGATCGTGGAGGCGGGTCGTCTGTGAGAAGGCGGCGGCGCGTACGGCAGGATGGAGGGCGACCAGCCCACCGGCCGCCAGGAGTACGCCCATGACCGCTCGGAACGGCACAGCGCCGTGATGCTCACACGGGTCGTCGCCGAAGGCGTCGCCCGGGGCGACATCACGCTCGCGTTCCGGCGCTGGGCGACCAGCAGGGTCTCCCCCGGCGGTACGTTCCTCTCCGTCGCCGGGGTGATCGTCATCGACGCCGTCGAGCGCGTCGATCCGGCGACGATCACCACCGAGGAGGCCCACGCCGCGGGCGCCCGCCACGTCGAGGACGTGCTGGCCGCGCTGCGTGGCACCTCCCGTGATCCGGTCTTCCGGATCACCCTGTCCTACGGCGGCCCGGACCCCCGGCACGCGATGGCGGCCGACACCGACCTCGGCGCCGACGACGTCGCGCACATCGGCGCGGCGCTGGACCGGCTCGACGGACGCGCCGCGCGCGGTCCGTGGACGCGCGAGACGCTGCGGCTGATCGAGGGCAACCCGGGTACGCGTGCCGTGGATCTCGCGGCGTCCCTCGGCGTCGAGAAGGACACGCTCAAGCGCGACATCCGCAAGCTGAAGGACCTCGGTCTCACGCTCAGCCTCGACACCGGCTACACGCTCTCCCCTCGGGGAGCCGCGTGGCTGCGCGCGCTGTAGGAGGGCGTGTGCGGTCGCCGGCCCCGACATCCGGTGGGAGACCGGCGTGCCGCCGGAAATTCCTTGGCGTGGTGGGCGGGAACGGCGGAGACTCGTCCCATGGCTGACATGGGGGCGTTCCGCGAGGCGGTCATCGCGTGGGCGGCCGGTGGCCCGAAGGACCCCGGCGACTCCCACGGCCCCCACCACCCCGGCGACTCCGCGCGCGAGTTGGCCGCGAGGCTGCCCGTGCGGGCGGTCGTGCTGCTCGAAGGGCCGAGCGACGTCGCCGCGGTCGACGCGCTGGCGGCGAGCCGCGGGCGGGATCTGGCGGCCGAGGGAGTCTGCGTCCTGCCGATGGGCGGGGCGATGAGCGTCGGGCGCTTCGCCCAGCTCCTCGGGCCGTCCGGCCTCGGCCTGCGCCTCACCGGACTGTGCGACGAGCGCGAGCGTCGTTACTACACCCGAGGCTGGGAGCGGGCGGGGGCGGCGCAGGACGGGTTCTTCGTCTGCGCGGCGGATCTTGAGGACGAACTGATCCGCGCGCTGGGCGTGACACGGGTCGAGGAGCTGGTCCGCGCGGAGGGCGACCTGCGCCCCCTGCAGACCTTCCTGCGGCAGCCCGCGCAGCAAGGCCGCTCCGCACAGCAGCAGTTGCGGCGCTTCCTCGGTACGAAGAAGGGCCGCAAGATCCACTACGGCCGTGTCCTCGTGGAGGCCCTCGACCCCGACCGCGTACCCGCCCCGCTCGACGACCTGCTGGCCGTCCTCTGACCCCCGGCGGGCGCTCGGACCCCGCCCGGTCCCCGCTCAGTCCTCGTCGGGGCCCGACGGTGAGACCAGGCGCTCCAGCAGTTCCTGGAAGTCGTCACCGACCACGATGCGCAGCCCGCCCGCCTCGGTGTTCCCCTCGTCCTTGTCACTGAGCTGCGTCAGCGTGCCGTCGCGCCACCAGTAGACGTACGGGCTGATCGCGCCCGGCGTGTCCTCGAAGCCGGACGCGGCGAACGACGCCATCGCGTTCAGCGACGGGATGACCGTGGCGTCACGTATGACGTGGAACGCGAGCTGATGGCGGAACGGGAACGCCACCAGCGCCCCGTCCGTGCCGAGTCGGCGCCCGGTGACCTGGTGTACGACGCTGTCCAGCGCCAGCACCCGGCTCGCGGTGTAGAACGAGTCGCCCATGACGACCTCGAACCGCATCCCCTCCGGGTCCTTGACCGTCTCCCGCCCCTCGACGGGCAGTTGGCGCAGATTGCCCAGTGCCTGCGCCCGCAACTCGTGCAGCGGGCCCAGCGGTTCCAGCGCCTCGTCGGTGAGCATCATGACGCTCTCCGGGAGGTCGAGCGCGAGGATCTCGTACAGTCCGGGGGCGACGGAGCGCGCGTACGCGAACGCCTGCGCGTCGAGGCTGTCGCCGCTGATCACCCGCGGGTAGAGCTGGGCCCTGATCTGCGCGGGCGACAGGGTGTCGAGGGCCGAGGGGCCGTCCATGGTCCGCAGGACCATCCCGGCGTGCTGCCGGACGAGTTCGCCCCAGACGCGGGCGCCCCGGTCGTCGTTGTGGCAGACGGCGGCGAGGTTGGAGAGCCCGAACTGGCGGCCCGCGCTGTCGGTCACCAGGTCTGAGTAGACGGTGACCTCCAGGCCCCGCTCGGCGAACGCCTCACGGACCTGGCTGCGGAAGAGCGCGGCCTCGTCGGTCGAGAAGAAGGAGAATTCGGGGTCGCGAGGCATCTCGCGCCCGTCCCGTTTCGGCCCACGTCTGAACAGCCCCACGTCGTCCGCCTCCCCATGATCGCACCCGGCTACGCGCCCCGGTCCCCGTTGCCCCTGTGATCGTCAATGTGCGTCGAACGATCGATGGTAGGCCCTGGGCGGCGTCAGATGTCGGGTCGGGGGGCGTACGTTCCCGGTCAGCCGGGTCCGACGGCGACCGGAACGACGAGGTCCGCGCGGTGCCGGCCCAGCGCCACCAGTCGCGCGTTGGCCTCGTCGGAGTCCCTGACCCAGCGCTCGGCGTACGGCCGTTCCTTGCCGAAGCTCACATGCCGGTCGACCAGCCGTCGTACGCGCACCACGGGGTCGAGTTCCAGGAACCACGCCTCGTCGAGGAAGCCGCGGACCGGCGCCCAGGCATTGTCGTCGTGCAGCAGGTAGTTGCCCTCGGTGATGACGAGGGGGACGTCGGGCGCGACGGCGACGCTGCCCGCCACGGCCTCCTCCAGCGCCCGGTCGAACGCGGGCGCGTAGACGACGACCCCCGGTGCGGGCTCCCGCAGCCGGGCCAGCAGCGCGGCGTATCCGACGGCGTCGAAGGTGTCGGGCGCGCCTTTGCGGTCGGCGCGGCCGAGTCTGCGCAGCTCGGCCTGGGCGAGATGGAAGCCGTCCATGGGGACGAGTACGGCGCTCCCGCCGAGCGCCGCGACGAGTTCCGCCGCGAGGGTGGACTTGCCCGCGCCCGGTGCGCCCGCGATGCCCAGGATCCGGCGTTGGCCGGGGGCGGCGAGCCGACGGGCGCGGCGGGTGAGTGCGTCGAGCTGCCACGCGTCCATGGGCGCATTGTTCCATCCGGGCCCTCGGCCCTGTCTTCAAAGTCCCGCCTGGCCCGCGACGCCTGGCACGGCACCTCGCCGCGTTGTCGGAATCGACCAAGTACGCCCAGTACGAGGCCGATCCTCCGCCTTGCGATGCACCGCACCAGCCGCCGCAGGCCCCGCCCTACGGGCGGACGGCGCTACTTTGAAGACAGGACCTAGGCGGCAGGGAGACGTCGCGCTGCCTTGCCCACCCTCCGGTCATACGTATAACGTTCCGGCCATGCCTCATATCGCCCTGGTCACCCTCGTCGTCCGCGACTACGACGAGGCCATCGCCTTCTACACCGAGTCCCTCGGCTTCGAACTGGTCGAGGACACCGACCGGGGCGACGGCTCCCGCTGGGTGGTCGTACGGCCGCACGGCGGCGCCGGGGCGCTCCTGCTGGCCCGCGCGTCCGACGACGCCCAGCGGGGGCGCGTCGGCGCGCAGACGGGCGGCCGGGTGGGGTTCTTCCTGCACACCGACGACTTCGCGCGGGACCACGCCCGGATGCTGGCCGCGGGGGTGCGCTTCCTGGAGGAGCCCCGGCACGAGCCGTACGGCTCGGTGGCGGTCTTCGAGGACCTGTACGGCAACCGCTGGGACCTGATGCAGCCGGCCCAGCCCTAGGGTTCATCTTTCGCGGAAGCCTCGCCGGATCAGCGGGAGCGGACGGCGCCGTGGGCGATCAGGCTGTTCGCGCGGTCGAGCACCGTCCGGCGGGCGGGTCGCGGCTGCCGGCCGAGGACGCGCCGCGCCTTGTCGGTGCTGTGGCGGTTGCCGCGGCCAAGCGCGGGCGTGATCTCGCGCAGCGACGGGTCGCGGAAGCGGGCGGCGAGGCGGACGGCGTAGCCAGGCAGCCGGGCCGGTGCCTCAGACCTGGGCGAGGTCGGCCAGGGCGTCGAGACGCGTGGGCGTCCAGCCCAGCTCGCGGCGGGCGCGCGCGCCGGTGAGCTGCTGGTCGAGGGCGAACGCCTCGGCGATCGGGCCCATCCGCCGCTCGGCCTCCTCAAGGGTCAGCGGTTCGATCCGGCCCGGACATCCGGCGGCGTGGCTGAGGGCCCGGGTGATGTCCGCGAGCGGCAGGTTCTGGCCGCCGACCCCGGCGTAGACGGAACCGGCCGGGGCGTTCAGGGCCAGGACGTACAGCTCGGCCAGGTCGTCCACGTGGACCAGCGCCCAGTGGTTGGACCCGTCCCCGATGCACGGTACGGCGCCGGCGGCGCGCCCCGGCTCGACGAAGTACGCCTGCGTCAGTCCGCCGGAGTGGCCGTGGACCAGTCCCGGCATCACCACGACCGGGCGCTCCCCGGTGGTGGCGCGGGCCAGCACCCGCTTCTCGTTCTCCAGCCGCCAGGCGGTGATGCGCGGCGGGCTCTGCGGGGCGTTCTCGTCGACGACCCCGTCGGTGTCGCCGTACACCCACGCCCCGCCGGTGTGCACGTACGGGCCGCTTCCCGCACCCTCCTGCATCGCCTCCGCCGCCGCGCGGTCGACGTCCGCGGTGCCCTCGGCGTAGTCCACCCCCAGGTGGATCACCCCGTCGGCCCGGCCGGCCGCCTCCCGAAGAACGCCGGTGTCGGTGAGCGCCCCCGCGACGGGGGTGGCACCCAGGTCGGTCAAGGTGCGCGCGGAGTGCTCGCTGCGCGCCAGCGCCGTCACCTCGATGCCGTGCCGGATCAGTGCCTGGACGGTGGCGCGGCCGATGTAGCCCGAGCCGCCTGTGATGAAGACCTGCATCGCACTCACGGTCCTTTCCGATGGCGGCGGGGGATCCGCCGCTCCTTCCACCCTGGACCCGTGCCGCGGATCACGTCCAAGACCTCTTCCGCCATCGGTGATGCCCTCGGGGCATCAGTGCTGGGACACGGCGATGTCGGCGAACTCCGGCAGCAGCGGGGAGTGCCGGTGGGCGCTCCAGGCGAGGCAGACCTCGTTGGGGCCGATGTCGCCGATGGGCACATGGGCGACATCGGTGTGGGTGTAGTACGTGGCGGTGGAGAGCGGGAGGACGATGACGCCCCCGGTCGTCGCGACGTGTTCCAGCTTCTCCTCGACGCTGCGGAAGGCGGGGCGCGGACCGGCGGTCTCCGTGCCGTCCGGCCGGTCGGGGAGGTCGCGCCACTCGGGTACGGCGTCGGGGTCCTGCAGCAGGCGTTCGGCGGCCAGGTCCGCGATACCGATGGACTCCTTGCCCGCCAGACGGTGGTGCGCCGGCAGGACGGCGACGCGCGGTTCCCGGAAGACCGGGCGCAGCGCCAGGCCGCGACGGTCGACCGGCAGCCGCACGAAGCTCACGTCGAGAAGGCCCTCGTGCACCGCCTCGACCTGGTCGGCCCAGGAGGTGCGCACCACCTTCACGGTCAGCTCGGGATGCGCGGCGGAGAAGGCCCGTACCGCGCCGGTCACCGTGATCCCGGGCATGAAGCCGACCGTGAACGCCGACTCCCCCCGCGCGGCCCGCCGGACACGGAGGCGGAGCGCCCCCGCGCCGGCCAGCAGGGGCCGGGCGTCCTCCAGCAACTGGCGGCCCGCGGCTGTCAGCTCGGTGGACTGCTTGTTCCTGGTGAGCAGCTCGGCGCGCAGTTCGTGCTCCAGCGCGCGGATCTGCCGGGAGAGCACCGGCTGTGTGATGTGCAGCCGCTCCGCGGCCCGCCCGAAGTGCAACTCCTCGGCCACGACGAGGAAGTAGCGCAGCTTGCGCAGATCGACATCCACCAGCCCTCCCACCGTGCGGACGCCGTGCGGGCGCCATGCGTCCAGGCTAGGCGCACTCCGGGGGCTCTGCCCGATCCGGCCTGGTCCAAAAGACCCGCCCTAGCCCGCGGACCGCTCCCCCAGCACGCAGAACTCGTTCCCCTCGGGGTCCGCGAGCACCACCCACGGTTCGTCCCCCCGCTGCCCGACGTCCGCGTGGCGGGCGCCGAGTGCCAGGAAGCGTTCGACCTCCGCGTCCCGGTCGTCGGGGCGGAAGTCCAGGTGGAGGCGGTTCTTGACGGTCTTCCCCTCCGGTACGGGCCCGAAGAGCAGGCCGGGCATCCGGTCGGGTGCCGGCCTGATCTCGTAGTCCTCGGGCGAGTCGTTCACCACGGTCCAGCCGAGCGCCTCGCACCACCAGCGGCCGAGGGCGGCCGGGTCGGTGGCGTCGACGACGAGCGATTCCCATTCGAGTCCCATGGGCCCGAGGCTAGGGCCTGTCGCCGACGGGCCCTAGGCCCTGTCTTCAAAGTCCCGCCTGGCCTGCGACGCCTGGCACGGCACCTCGCCGCGTTGTCGGAATCGACCAAGTACGCCCAGTACGAGGCCGATCCTCCGCCTTGCGATGCACCGCACCAACGAGACATCAGCCGCTCCGCGGCGGGCGCAGGCCCCGCCCTACGGGCGGACGGCGCTACTTTGAAGACAGGACCTAGCGGACCGCACCCCGCCCCCGCCCCCGCCAGCCGGACGGCAGGGCGTACTCCCACCCCGGCCGCCACCACCCCGGCGGCTCGTCGACCACGTCGCGCAGCCGGGCTCTGCCGAGCAGGCACGCCAGGGCCCAGCGGTTGGCCGAGTGTGCGACGAGCAGTACGCGCTGTCCGTCCCGGTCCGCGCTCAGCTCCCGCAGGAAGTCGGCCGTGGCGTCGAGGACGTCGCGGTAGCTCTGACCGCCGAGGAACGGCTCCGTGATGTGCCGGGCCCTGCGTGGGGCCAGTTCCGTGAACGGGCGCCCGGTGAAGTGGCCGTAGTCGCACTCCCGCAGCCGCGCGTCCTGGTGGACGGGTATCGCCGTCCCCGCGAACGCGATCCGCGCGGTGTCCACCGCCCGCGCCAGGTCGGAGGTGAACACCACGTCGATTCCGTCGTCACGGCGCCGGTCGCCCAGCTCACGGGCCTGTCGGCGGCCGGTCGCGGACAGTTCGCCGGGGAGCCAACCGGTCGCGAGTCCGGCCTCGTTGTCGGTCGTGGTGGCATGGGTCTCGTAGACGAGTTCCACCGTCATGCCGGGGGCCGGATCATCAGTTGCCCGGCATCGGGAAGGCCACCGGGCTCCGTTTGCCGTCCCGGTTGACCGCCCGTACGCCGAAGAAGACGTTGTCCTTGGACAGGTCGACCGTGTGCGTGGTCGCGAGGCCGACCTTGATCACATGTGTCCACTCCGGTTCCGTCGTCTCGCGCCACACGACCTCGTAGCCCGCCAGGTCCGGCTCCGTGCCGAGCGCCCACTTCAGCTCGGTGTCGTTGGTGAGGTTGCTCGTCACGATCCGCGCCTCGCGCGGCGTGCCGGGCGCCTGCGCCAGGGTCCACAGCACGGCGCCGTTCACCCGCGTCACGCGCGCGATGTAGTCGAAGTCGCAGAACTCGGGCAGGTCGCCGTACTGCTTGCCGTCCTCCACCCGTACGTCCTGGTGCTGGTGCGCGAAGTCCTCGGCCGGTTCGGTGAACCGGGCGGCCGGATAGCCCTGTTCGAGGAACGGGATGTGGTCGCCGCCCCGGAGGTAGCGGTCGCGCCGGTAGACCACGCGTACGTTCATGCCGGTCGCGTCGTTGTCCCCCACGTCGTTCACGAAGCGCGCGAGCTGCCGGGTCGCCGAGTCGTTCTCGCCGCCCACCGAGCGGCGGGTGTTGGCCTGCGCCGGGGTCTCGGACGTCGGTACGCCCTCCGCGAAGAGCCGCACCGTGTACGGGTCGCGGGTGCCGTCGTCGGCGCGCGAGCTGCCGATGATGTCGTTGGTGAACATGCCCTGGATGTCGGCGCCGGCCGCCTTGAACTGCTTCGCGGCGTACCCCGATCCGTACAGGCCCTGCTCCTCGCCGGCGACCGCCACGAACACGATCGTCGCCGCCGGGCGCCGCTTCGCCAGGACCCGCGCCAGCTCCATCACGAGCGCGACACCGGAGGCGTCGTCGTCGGCGCCCGGCGCGTCGCTGGTGGCGTCCATGACGTCGGTGACGCGCGAGTCGTAGTGCCCGGCGACGACGTACACGCGGTCGGGGGTGACCGAACCACGCAGTGTGGCGACGACGTTGGTGATCCTCGTCGCGACCGGGACACGCGACGCGGGTTCCTGGATGTACGACTGGAGCCCGGCGGTCATCCTGCCGCCCGACACCGCCGCGTACTTCTTCATCTCGGCGAGGATCCAGTCACGCGCGGCGCCGATCCCACGCTCGGGGTCGTCCTGGACGGACAGCGTGTGCCGGGTCCCGAACGCGGCGAGCCGCCGTACGGTCGCCTCGATCCGGTCCGCGTCGATCTCCTTGAGCAACGTGCGCAACTCCCGGTCGGGCGCCTGCACGGTGGCGCCCCCGCTCCCGCCCCGGCCGGGCGCGGCGGCCGCCTGCCCGCCGGAGGCGATCAGGGGCACGCCGGCGGCCGTCACGGCGGCCGAGGCGAGGACGGTCCTTCTACGCGGCATTCCAGCGGACTGCTCGGGCATGGAAAATCCCTTCCGAAGCGATGAACCGGCGCTTCATCGTCATGGACAGGCCAACCCCACACAAGCCCGCGCACAGGCCCATGACACAGGCCCGCGGCACGCGCCCCCGGCACAGGCCCGCCCACCGGCGCGGGCCGTGGGTGTGGTGGCGGCAGGTACCGTAGGGCGTACCGAGATCGTGCACCTCTCTGCGGGCTGCGTGACACCCGAAGGGACTGGTGAAGGAAGCCCATGACGACCAACCGAGGACGCAAGGACGTCATCCGTGACCGGATGAACGCCACCGGCGAGTCGTACAACGTCGCCGCCCGCAATCTCAAGGCCATGAAGGACATGGGCGCCACCCGCGAAGCCGCTCTCGTGCAGCGCTGGGTGCCCGCCGAGAGCTTTGATGTGCCCTGTCCGTGCGGTGGGACCTGTGAGCCGGGTGAGACCTGCGACCACTGTCATGCCCGGCACCGGCATGTGAAGCGTTATCCGGGCAGCACCACCGAGGTCGAGACCTGGGCCGACCGGTACGAGTGCACCGGCTGCTCCTCCTCGTACACCCTCACCGTCCACCTGGCCGGGCGGCCCTGGGGCGTCGCCGAGACCGTGGTGGTCGGCGGGTCGGCGGAGGAAGTCGTGCGGGCGCGGGTGCTTCCCGGGGTGATCCATCCGCTGCTGCGCTCCGAGGCGGAAGCGGCGACGGCCACCGGCGGCGAG